>JBBTYM010000160.1:0-1056 GCA_038061765.1 Patescibacteria group bacterium | reverse complement strand
AAAGCTGTTCTTTCATGCTGTCGGGGTGGCGTTTCGGGTCGGTCGGGCGTATCGCCTCGTGCGCTTCTTGCGCGCCTTTCGATTTTGTTTTGAATTTTCGTGCCTCCGCAAGCGCAAAATCCTTGCCAAATGTCTGCGTGATGACATTTTTTGCTTCAGTGATCGAGCTTTCGGAACAATGTACCGAATCGGTACGCATATAGGTGATAAGGCCGACGCTTCCTTCTTCAGGCAGCTCCACGCCTTCATACAGCTGTTGTGCCGCCATCATGGTTTGTTTTGCCGAAAAGCGTATCTTTTTCCCTGCTTCCTGTTGGAGGGTGCTGGTCGTAAACGGAGGAGGAGGCGTCTTCTTGAATTCCTTTTTTGCTACATGAGAAACCTGCCACGTCGCACGCTCGAGCGCGTGCACCATCGCGTCGGCTTCCCCGGTATTTTTGATATCAAATTTATCCAGTTTTTTCCCATCAATGGAAATAAGCGAGGCAGGAAATTCCTCTTGCCTCACTTTTGTTTTTAATTGCGCTTCAACCGTCCAGTACGCTTGCGGGACGAATTTATTAATTTCCTCTTCGCGTTCCACAATGATGCGAAGCGCCGCCGATTGTACTCGGCCGGCAGAGAGTCCGCGCACGAGCTTCTTCCATAAGAAAGGGGAGAGCTCATAGCCCACAAGCCGGTCGAGAATGCGTCGCGCTTGCTGTGCGTTCACGAGGTTCATATCAAGCGCGCGCGGGCGCGTGAGCGCTTCTTCGATGGCTTGCTTAGTGATCTCATGAAAGGTGATGCGCTTCATGTCTGAAACCGGAATCTTCATCCCCGAATTCTGAATTGTGTCTCCCTTCGGGAGTTCTCCCGTAGGGAGAGAACTTGAATCGGAGGGGTTTGTGGTATTTTCCAGTTTCTTTGACTTACGTTTCACGGTTTGAGCTTCAGGATCGAGGATTTGGGCGATGTGCCACGCGATCGCTTCGCCTTCGCGGTCTTCGTCAGTCGCAAGGATTATTTCTGTTGCTTTTTTTGACTGTTCTTTCAGCGCTTTGACGCGTGGCTTTG
>JBBTYM010000159.1:0-2573 GCA_038061765.1 Patescibacteria group bacterium | reverse complement strand
GAAGCCACGACTACGCTATCGCTCCGCTGGACTGCTGTTTGTACGCCAATCGCTTCGCTCTTGGACAAACAGGGAGCGTAGCCCTTCATTAATTAGTTATATAAATAAATGGGCGTGAGTGGATTAAAGAAAAGATCGCAGGAGATGGCAGGATAATACCGTTGAGCAATCTCGTAATGCAAAATCTATAATGTTGTTTATTTAAGAAAATATAGGTAGAATGGGAAGATAAAAAAACAATGAAAATATTCACAAAAAACCTTTTGTATGCAGTGCTTGTCTTTGCGGTGATCTCTGCATTGTTTTCGTTTTTACGCGCGCCCGCAGAAACCATAGAAGAGGTGGCTCTTTCGCGGCTCGCTACGCAGGTCAATGAAGGGGCGGTAAAGGAAATCACGGTGGAAGGAAGCGACTTGCGTGTGGTGCTCAAGGACGACAAAAAAGAAAATGCGAAGAAAGAAAACGAAGCGTCGCTTACCGAGTCATTGAAAAATTACGGGGTGGATGCAGAAAAACTTCGCGCGGTGAACATTACCATGAAAGAACCGTCAGGCGCGCTCTTTTGGATCGGTGCAATGCTGCCGTTTTTGTTGCCGTTCGTATTGGTCGGCGTACTCATTTGGTTTATGTTTCGCCAGGCACAAAAAGGGTCTCTGCAGGCGTTTTCATTCAGCAAGACAAAAGCTCGCTTGGCCGGGAAGGGGGAGCGAGTGACATTTTCCGATGTGGCGGGGCTGAAAGAAGCGAAAGAAGAATTGCATGAGATCATCGATTTTTTAAAAAATCCGAAGAAATTCCTCGATATCGGCGCAAAGATACCTCGCGGCGTTTTGCTCATGGGGCCTCCGGGTACCGGCAAAACATTGCTTGCGCGCGCGGTTGCGGGCGAGGCGGAAGTGCCGTTCTTCCATATTTCCGGTTCCGAATTCGTTGAGATGTTCGTGGGCGTCGGCGCATCGCGCGTGCGAGATACGTTTACGACCGCCAAACAAAACTCGCCGTCTATCCTTTTTATCGATGAGCTTGATGCGATCGGGCGCCACCGCGGGGCGGGGCTCGGCGGCGGGCATGATGAGCGCGAACAGACCTTAAATCAGATCTTGGTGGAAATGGACGGGTTTGAGCGAGAAACGAACGTTATTGTCATGGCAGCGACCAACCGTCCCGATATTTTAGACCCCGCTTTGTTGCGCCCGGGGAGGTTTGATCGACGCGTGATATTGGACGAGCCGGATATCAACGACCGCGAACAGATCCTCAAGATCCATGCGCTCACCAAGCCGCTCGCCAAAGACGTGAAGCTTCGACAGGTTGCGGAACGCACGCCTGGGTTTTCCGGCGCCGACCTCGCCAACATCATGAACGAAGGAGCGATCCTCGCGGCGCGCAGGAATAAGACCATTGTGTCGCAGACGGAACTACTTGAATCGATCGAGAAAGTATTGCTCGGCCCTGAACGCAAAAGCCATATTCTTTCTTCAAAAGAAAAAGAGATCACCGCATACCACGAAGCGGGGCATGCGGTGGTGGCAGCGATGCTGCCGGGCACCGACCCCGTGCACAAAGTTTCTATTATTGCGCGCGGACGCGCGGCAGGGTATACGCTGAAACTGCCGATGGAAGACAAACACCTGCACACGCGCACTGAATTCCTTAACGATCTTTCTGTGATGCTTGCCGGATACGCGGCCGAGCAGGAAGTGTTTCACGAATTGACCACAGGCGCGTCCAACGACTTGCAGAAAGTAACGGAGCTTGCGCGCCGGCTCGTCACACAATTTGGCATGTCTGAAAAACTCGGTCCTATGACGTTCGGACATCAGGAAGAACTCGTCTTTTTAGGAAAAGAGATACACGAAAGCAGGAATTATTCCGAGGCAGTGGCGTTTGAAATTGATAAAGAAATACGACAGCATATTCATGATGCGCATCTCGTCGCACAAAACGTGATAAAAGCCAACCGGCATAAGCTTGATGTCATCGCGAAACGGCTCATCGAGAAAGAGACGATAGAAAAAGACGAATTCGCGGCGCTCATGAAAGAATGAGGGTGCGCCTTCCTGATTTGTCTGCGCATCTTGCGCGGGCACAAATCGCCCCGAGAACGGGATTGCGTTTTGTGTCCTCGACAGAATGTCGGAGACAAAACGGGAACAATCCCGTCTTCTTATAAGCATGATGCGATAGATGACGGGGCTCGCGCGTATAGCTCAATTTGCCCTCCTAAACTTTTTGACTAAACTATCCGAGCTGTTTTCAAGAATAAGAAGCTTTCGGGGTGATGCTAAAAGTTTGGGAGGGTGAAGCAGAACAACGGTCTTCTCATTGCCCGCGAGGAGTAAAATGAAAATCATGGGCGTATAGCTCAGTGGTAGAGCGCGGTGCTTATAACGCCGTGGTCGATGGTTCGATCCCATCTACGCCCACTCATAGTCATCTCATGCAGAAAAAAATAAAAGTAGGGATCATTTTTGGGGGGAAATCAGCGGAACACGAAGTTTCGTTGCGATCCGCAAAGAACATTATCGAGGCGATCGATAAGGAGGTATATGATCCTGTGCTCATCGGCATCG
>JBBTYM010000158.1:0-6850 GCA_038061765.1 Patescibacteria group bacterium | reverse complement strand
GGACAAATCAGGGCGAGGATATTCAGGCATCGTTGACCATTGAGCTTGAGGACTCCGCATTCGGGCGCGAGAAAGAAATACATCTGAAGCGCGCGATCGCGTGCGAACGATGTCAGGGGTCGGGCGCGGAGCCGAAGTCCGAAACGATCTCTTGTGCGCACTGCAGCGGTACCGGTGAGGTACGCAAGCAGTTCCGCACGCCATTTGGCACGATGGCGCAAAATACCACCTGCACGGAGTGTCATGGGCGCGGAAAAGTGCCGAAGCACAAATGTACTTCGTGCAATGGACAAGGCATCAAGCACGCCACCGATACATTCACGGTAAAGATCCCGCCAGGCATCGAAACGGGCGAGGCGTTCGGCGTGGCGGGCAAAGGCAATGCGGCTCCGTTTGGTGGTGGTGTCGGCAATTTATATATTTCTGTTTCCATCGCGAAACATCCGGCGTTCACGCGGCACGGAGACGATCTGCATATGAAAACAACCGTTGGTATTTCACAGGCGGTCTTTGGCGATAAAGCGGAGGTGCAGACGCTTCACGGCGCGATCAATTTAAAGATACCCGCGGGCATCCAATCAGGCACGATCATTCGGGTCGAAGGGAAAGGTATGCCAAGGAGAGCGGGGTACGGCAAGGGCGACTTGCTGGTGGCGGTGAACATCCATACGCCGACGAAGCTCACCCGCCGGCAGAAGGAATTGCTTGAGGAGTTGAAAAAAGAAGGAATATAAGATATGCTGAATTTTACTTTTTGCTGTCAGTTGTGAGTCGTCAGTTGTCAGTTAAAATGAGGGGCCTATAGCTTAGTGGTAGAGCACCCGGTTTGCATCCGGGGAATTGGAGTTCGATTCTCCATAGGTCCACCATGAAAATCTATTTTTGTGGGTCAATCCGCGGCGACCGTTCTAAGATAAACACCTTCCGTTTCATTGTTCGCGCGCTTCAAGAGCTTGGCCATGAGGTGCTCACGACACACATAGTTTCCGATGATCCGAAAGAGATCAAAAGAGGACTTACTCATCGAGAGGTGTATGAGCGCGATGTATTGGAATTATTGCCACAGGCAGACGCGGTAGTTGCCGAAGTTTCAGCTCCCAGTTTTGGTGTCGGGTTTGAGGTTGGGTATACACTCGCTAAAGGCGAGAAAAAAGCATATCTCTTTTATGACAAAAAACTTGAAGAAGGAGACGAGATCTCAAATATCATTAGAGGTTGCAGTGATAGAAATTGCAAAGTAATTCCATATTCATCCAATGAAGATATTCTAGAAGCAATGAGACATTTATAAAATTGACCGTGCGCATACACACAAACACGCTTTTAAGAAAGGATTGATGTTTGCTTGAAAAAAAAGAAAAAAGCTGTTAGGGTTTGACCAAGCATTTTTATAATATTGTTCTTTCACAATCAATCATAGAAGGAGGAATCATGCCATTGCATACGCGTTCCATAAAAGCGCCAAAAAGAGATGATGATGGCGTGC
The DNA here is from genome assembly GCA_038061765.1 of Patescibacteria group bacterium. Classification (GTDB taxonomy): domain Bacteria; phylum Patescibacteriota; class Minisyncoccia; order GWC2-36-17; family WO2-46-25; genus MEYI01. Next base: position 5,364 of record JBBTYM010000158.1, on the reverse strand, counting down.
GGATATCGGTTATGAGCCGGCACACGAAAGAGGATGGGGTTACGCCCGATCCGGAGATACACGAAGGGTCGTATGATGAATGGTGGGTCGTGCTTGCGCCGCCGCCGAGACTTATCGGCGCGTATTGCAGAAAAGAAATATCGTGGGACGAGTTTGCGGCAATCTTCCGCGAATATCTTATGTTTCCGCAGGTGGAATTGCTGTTATGGCGTTTGATCAAGCGCGCGCGTGTTTCTTCCGTGACTATTTTGTGCGCGGAAGATACGCCTGCGCGATGTCATCGCCGGCTGATCGCCGAAATGTGCTCGGCGATAGATCCTTCCTTGGAGGTGCGCATCGAGTGACCGGAAACGGTCACTCTTTTTTTTACGCATGTTTCACGGTACGATACAAGGGTGATGAAAAAGAACGATTCAAAAATATACGACGCGCTGTCGCTTGCGTCGGAGCTGGGGTTTCTTATAGCCGTTCCCCTTGGCGGTTTTATTTTCCTTGGATTTCTGGGCGATAAATTTCTGGGAACGCGCCCAATTTTTTTGATAGTCGGTGTGGTTGTCGGCGCAATCGTCGCGTTTTACGGGGTGTATCGCTCGCTTATTCTTGTGATGAAGGACGGAGAGGAGGAGAGCGGTAAAAAAGAGGATATGGAGAAAATAGCACGCCGTCGTTTATGAAAATACATATAGTAAAATGGATCTTGGCGATCGTGATAATTCCCGCGGCATTTATTGGCGGGATGCTTCTTGTGAGGGATGCATTTGAGATGTCCGTTGTTGAGATTTCCATACCGCAACAGAAGGAAAAGAAGAAAGAACCCGCGCCTGTGCCTGTTGCAGAAATTCCAAAATCGATAGTGTTTGAAGAAGTAAAACAGGAGATGAGGCAAGTCACAAGCACTGAAGCCGTGGTTTCAGATGAATTATTTGGCGTACCTGCTCTAAAGCAAGTACTACTTGACGTTCCTTTCACTGTGCAGGCGCCGTTTGGCGGGTGGGCCGATGCGCGGCAGGATTACGGGTGCGAGGAAGCGGCGATCCTTATGGCGATGCATTGGGTGTGGGATAAGTCGCTTTCCGCGGCGCAAGCGGAACAAGAGATCATCGCCATATCAGAATTTGAAAAAGAGCAGTACGGGGATTTTCACGACACGTCGGCACAAGACACGCTGAAAGTAATGAAAGCATATTTTAAATATGAAAATGCGTTCGTGAAGTACGACATAGACGCACAAGATATCAAGGCAGAGCTTGCGAGCGGGAACGTGGTAATCGTGCCGATCGACGGCACGAAAGTCGGCAATCCGTACTACACGCCGCCCGGGCCTCCGAAACATAAAATTATCATTCGCGGGTATAACGATGCAACACAGGAATTCATCACCAACGATTCCGGCACGAAGCGAGGGGAGGGATATCGGTACAAATACGAAATTCTGGAAAACGCTTTGGTTGATTACCCGACCGGCATCAATGAGCCGATCATTGATGCGCGCACTGCGATGATCGTGGTGCAAAAAATGTAACACTATAGTAAAATAAAACGCATGGAAAATTTTATTCAGCAGAACATTTGGATCATTCCTGTAGTGGTTGCATGGACTCTTCCGTGGAAGGGCGTAGCGTTGTGGAAGGCAGCCCGCCTTAGTCAGAAAAAGTGGTTTGTGGCGCTGTTGATCATAAATACCCTTGGGATGCTCGAAATCCTCTATATTTTCATCTTTAGCAAGAGAAAATCCGCGCCAGAGAGTAAGGGCGTGGAATCAAGTACCTCTTCTCCGCGATAATACAGTTATCCACCTCTTGCATTCCTTAACATAATAGTGTATAATAGTTGACAAATCCAAAACCCAAAGGAGGGTGCAAATGGCAAAAAGATTGAAGGTAAGCGACGAGGCGGTGTGCAGAGTGAGGGTGATCGAAGACAGAGTTCCTGTCATACTGGAAGTGATCAGCGCGACAGGAAGAAATCGCTACAGCGATTACCAGCGCTTATGCAGGATGAGCCCCTTGCTTGCGGTACGCGTCATCGACGCGTACCATCTTGTCGGACTCCCTGGGGTCCGGCCGTTGTCTCAAAACTGCATCGAGGTTGTCGGTCCCGCCGACTCCTCGATCGTCGTTGAGGCGGATCCCAAGTGTGGATTCGTCTCGCGGAGAGTGTAGTTCTTTTTTCTTTCCAAGGTTGGATTTTGGCCCCGTCATTTATTGGCGGGGCTTTCTTTCCCCTATTTTATTGCCTTTCCGTTTTTTTTCGTGTACACTTTTATGTGTTCTTCGCGCCTATAGCTCAGCTGGTAGAGCAACTGCCTTTTAAGCAGATGGTCCCAGGTTCGAATCCTGGTGGGCGCACAAAAATAAAAAAACGGTAGGGACTTTTCTTTGCCGTTTTTATTATCGCTTCAGGAGGATTCGAATCGCGGGCCGCAGACCCTGAAGAAGGGTCGAAGGTTTCGAGCACAGCAGTGCGAGAGGCGAATCCTGGTGGGCGCACAAAATATGACCAAAGTAGTTTTAGTGACCGGCGGAGCAGGATTTATCGGCAGCAATCTTTGCGAATTTCTTTTAAAGAATGAGGGAGTCAGAGTGGTCTGTCTCGATAATCTGACAACGGGTAGTAAAAAGAATATCGCTCATCTCCTAGGAAATCCCAACTTCCTTTTTTGGGAAAAGGATATTATCGATCCGATAATATCTGAAGAAAAGATAGATGAAATTTATAACCTGGCATGTCCCGCTTCGCCTGTCCATTATCAGGCAGATCCCATTCGGACCATCAAGATAAACACGATCGGAGTGATCAACGTGCTTGGACTTGCAAAAAAGCATGGTGCGCGGATTTTGCAATCATCCACCTCTGAAGTGTATGGCGATCCTCTCGTCCATCCGCAGACAGAGGAATACAAAGGCAACGTGAACCCGATCGGTCCCAGGGCGTGTTATGACGAAGGGAAAAGGATCGCTGAAGCCTTATTCTTCGAATACCATAGGAATCACGGAATAGATATCAGAGTGGCGAGAATTTTTAATACGTTTGGACCCAAGATGGCCAAGAACGACGGCAGGGTGGTTTCTAACTTTATTGTGCAGGCTCTCCATGGCGATGATATTACGATATATGGCGACGGCAGGCAAACTCGCTCTTTTTGTTATATCTCCGATATGATAGAGGGACTCCATCGACTCATGCATGGAAATTATATCGGGCCGGTGAATTTGGGCAACCCGGAAGAGAGGACTGTTCTCGATATTGCGGAGAAGATACTCGATCGTACCGGTTCCAAATCCAAAATAACTTTCAAAGACCCTCTCATGGATGACCCGCATCGTCGAAAGCCGGATATTGCGGTTGCCAAAAAGGAATTGCAATGGCAGCCGCTCGTTTCATTGGACGAAGGATTGCAAAAAACGATCGAATATTTTAGAAAGCTCTCCTAAATTTATTTATACGCAAGGAATTGTGTTGACTTTTTGTTTTGAGAGCGATACTATTGATAATAGTTATCACTATGAAAGCCACAACTCTCCAAACTCAAAGAAGCACTAAGCAAAAGACGGCGATCATTGATTATCTTCGCAGCGTGAAGACGCACCCAAGCGCGGAAACGGTGTATCTCGCGCTCAAAAAAAAGATGCCGCAGTTGAGTTTGGGTACGGTGTATCGCAATCTTGATGCGTATGCACAAAGCGGGCAGTCGCTGTTGTTTGAGGTGAAAGGCCAGCAGCGGTTTGACGGCGATGTTTCTCCGCATAGTCATTTCGCGTGCGAAGGGTGCGGCAGCGTGAAAGACTTATGGTTTGCGCTTCCGCTTCCGAAAGTGAAAAAACATCTTGCACGCGGTGCGCGCGTGAAAAGCATCGATGTGCTTATCAAGGGGCAGTGCGAGGCGTGCGCAAAGTAGTCCCTTTTTACTGATACAGTGCGAGCGTGTCGCGTATCATTGCCTCGAGTGAGAATTTTTCTTGTATCGTTTCTTCTCCGTGCACTGCAAGCTCCTTGCAGTGTTTTTTGTCCTTTCTGCATGCGGCGATCGCCTCCCAGAGCTTGCCGGGCGTGATGTGCTTGATCGTAATGCCGTTTACATTATTTTCGATGATTTCGGGGATGCCACCGACATCCGAAGTGATGCACGTGAGTTTTGCCGCCATCGCTTCAAGGAGCGCATAGGGAAGCCCTTCTTTTCGCGAAGGAAGTACGAATATGTCGAATGCTTTTAAATATATGTTTGCATTGTGGAGCGCGCCCATGAGCGTAAAGCGATCTTTGAGCTGGTATTTCTCGATGAGGCGCTCTATTTTTTCCCGTTCCGGCCCTTCTCCGATGATGACAAAATGGACATCGCTGTGCGCGGCAGAAATTGCGGCAAACGGCAATGTATCAAGCGCTTTATTTTTATAGAAATTTGCAATGGTGCCGACGATAAAAGCGTCTTCGGCGATGCCAAGCTTCTCGCGCGCCTCTTTGCGGGAGAGGAGTTTTTTGGTGGCGGCGGCATTGTCGATGCCGTTGTGAATGGTGACGAGCTTTCCTGCGGGCGCGATATGATGGTCCAGTGCGCCTTGCTTGTCGTATTCCGAAACACAGATGATGGTGTCTTGAAACAATGCGGCAAATTTTGAGATGAGCACGATCGCTTGTTTTTGCAATGGCGAGCGATGCTCATAAAACGCCCACCCGTGTGCGGTGAAAATAATTTTTGGGACACGCGCGATCTTCCCTGCGAGAGCGCCTACCGCGCCGATCTTAGAACTATTGAGATGCAGTACGTCGGGCTTTTCTTTGCGGATGAGCGAAAAGAGTTCGACAAATAATCGTATGTCCTGCCACACGTTGATCACGCGCTCCACGCTTTTTATTTCGCGGAAGGGGATGCTTGCCGTGGTAAGCGTTTCGTAAAAATAGCTATTGCGTTCGCTAGCAACGATGACATCAAAGCCGTTTTCTTTTGCGCCTTGTGCGAGGTCGAGTACGTATTTTTGCGCGCCGCCGATCTCCGCTTTTGTGATAACAAAGAGTATTTTTTCATAGCATTTTCATCATACAGTAAAGGAGAAAAAATAGGAATATTTTTTAAAAAATGAATGCGGAGCGCTTTGACCGTGGTGCATTTTTTGTTGTATCATAATGGAATTATGCCTGCAAAACGGATACTCATTTTTTCTCTTGCTTATCTGCCATATGCCGGCGGCGCGGAGCTTGCACTGCAGCAGATCACCGATAGGATCGGTGATATTGAATTTGACCTGATTGCCTTGCGATTTGACCGGAATCTCCCGCGCGTTGAACGCATCGGAAATATCACGGTATATCGTGTCGGCTTTTCAAAACGCCGTCCGACCGCACGCGAGCTGGTGCGTTTCCCTCTAT
>JBBTYM010000157.1:0-1877 GCA_038061765.1 Patescibacteria group bacterium | reverse complement strand
CTGTAACTAATGCATCATCGCCCTCCTGCTTGACGCTCTCTGTTTGTGCTACGGCCTTTTCGATGCGTGCCGGCGCCTGATACACCAACGCGGGCTGTGCGGAAACCGGACCAACCGCAAGCGTTTCGTGAGAGAACATATATCCGCGCAGGACAACACCAAACACAAGCGCCGCCATAAGCGCCGTGACGATCCTTACCCGATTGATCGTAAAATGATCAATCGCATCTATTTTCTCAAACATTCTTTGAAAAAACGCCATAGTCGGGCAAATCGGTTATTTTTTCGATACCTAATTTCTTTAAAAGATCCAGTGTTACGCGATAATACTCCGTACGAGCATCATCTCCTTTCTTCGTCTTTTCGATAAGCCCGCGCATCAGCAGTGCGCGTAGCGAAAAAATGGAATTTACGCCGCGTAATTCATCGATCTCTTGTTTTGCGATCGGCTAGCGGTATGCAATGCACGCAAGCGTCTCAAGCGCCGCCGGAGTCAACTCTTCGGTAAGGTGCGACTTTACCAACGCATGAATAACCTCCGCATGCTCTGGCGCGCTCACCATCTGCACCTTCCCATCCTTCATAAGAATGCGGATGCCCTTCCCTTGGTATGCCTCCTGTAATTTCTCGATCTCCGCGATGATCTCGCTCTCGGCAACCTCGTCGCCAAGTGTTTTTCTGATCTTTTGAACGCTCATTTCTTCCCCGGACACAAAAAGAATCGCTTCAATTTTTGACGCTATAGTTAACATACTTTTCTCGCAAGTTTAATTTCTCCAAAAACACAGTCCTGCTCCGCCTCGCAGAACTTCTGCCGCACCAGCTCAAGCATCGCCAGAAACGACACGATCATATTCACTTTCGAGCTTGCATCAGCTACCGCAGAAAAACTCATCGCAAGGCCCTCCCCGATACGCACACGAATATCACGTATCCGCTCCTCAAATGACACGATACACGCAATACGCTTTTCTTCCAACTTCTCTTCTTGCTTGTGCGAACGTATCAAGAGGCCGAACAATTCGTGCACCGTGCCCGGGGTAATATTGACCGGGGGCGCGAATACGCGTATGTGGCGCAGGTCTGACGGTTTATGATACGCAATATGCTGCTCCCGCTCGAGTACGCCGATCGCATGCGCCGCCGCGCGGATGCGCCGATATTGCACCAACCGGTCCTTCAACTCGGTGAGTTCTTGCTCTTCTTCGGCGCTCACCTCAAATGAAGGAAGCAGTGTTTTTGACTTGATGAGAATGAGCTTCGCGGCAATGACCAGAAAGTCCGCGAGGTGCGACGGATCCTTTTCTTGAAACCGAGAAAAATACGCCACGAACTCATCAGTGATCTTCGCGAGCGAAATATCGGAAATATCGAGACGCTCCTTCTCGATCAGCTCAAGGAGCAGTTCAAGCGGCCCTTCGAATTTTTCCAGCTTTACCGTATACATTATGGTATGCCCCGTTAGAAATCAACTAATAAATGATATCGTATAATCTGCGTTACTCAAAAAAACATTATCTATCCGTCATCGTATTTATCTGATTTCTAACGGGGTATAGAAAATGGCGCGAATACGTCAAAGGGAGCAGACGGCCTGCGTCCGTCGTACTGCTCATATTCCTCGAGCGTCATCGGACGCATTGTTTTTGACAGCTGCATCATGGCGTATGCGGCCACTGCCGAAAAAACAATGAAGAGCACCACAACGATCTTTGTTTTATTTATCTCCCGGGAATAATTCTGCATCATAGTAAAGCGTTGATAAAAAGAAACATCTATGGTATAGTAGGCCTGTTGCCTAATAACTTTTCTGCTCCGATTCCAATATTTTGACTGCGGCTTTGCAATAATTTCTTGATGTATACGCCGTATACGCC
>JBBTYM010000156.1:0-1260 GCA_038061765.1 Patescibacteria group bacterium | reverse complement strand
TGCCGCCAGGAGTCGATTTTAGTTTGTTATGGAATGTATGGAAAACCGTTTTAGAAAAGCACAGAAACAGCACAACGCTTGATCAGCAGAAAATGGTGCAGGGTGCCGCAGAGGGCGTTATTAAATCGCTTGGCGATCCGTACAGCGTTTTGTTTAAGCAAGAAGAATCAAAGAAATTTGCAGAAGACATCGCGGGCGAATTCGGTGGCATCGGGGCGGAACTTGGGTACAAAAAAGGCGTGGTGGTCATCGCACCGCTTTCAGGGATGCCGGCGGAGCGCGCGGGCATCAGAGCGGGGGATAAGATAGTGAAGATAAATGATGCGTCCACGATAGATATGACCGTGGAAGACGCGGTAACGCGTATCCGCGGAGAAAAGGGTAAGGAGGTGAAGCTTCTCATCGAAAGAGTTGGCACCGATGCGCTGATAGAGTTTCGCATTATACGCGAGATCATTAAAGTGCCGACGGTAAAATGGAGCAAAAAGACCAACGATATCGCTTACATCAAAATCCACAATTTCTTTGGCAGTGTTGAATCCGACTTTGCGCAGGCGCTTAAAGAGATACAAGCCGACGGCACCCGAAAACTCGTCATCGACCTACGCGACAACCCGGGCGGTTTGCTTGATGCGTCTATCAATATCGCCGCGCAATTCATACCAAAAGGGAAAGTCATCGTAAGCGCTGATTTTGGCGTAGGAAAAGACAAAAGCGAATTCATTTCGCCCGGAGGCGGCCCGGCAGAGAATATGGCTGTCGTAGTGCTTATCAATGGCGGCTCCGCATCCGCTTCCGAAATCCTTGCAGGCGCACTGAAGGATTCAAAAGGAGCGACACTCATAGGCGAGAAATCGTTCGGGAAGGGGACTATTCAAGAGGTGATACGACTTTCAGGTGGCACGACGATGAAAATCACCACCGCGCAATGGCTTCGCCCATCAGGAAAGGCATTTGAGGAGCATGGCATCGACCCGGATGTCGCAATCATACTCACCGACGAAGACCGCCAAGCCGGCCGCGACCCGCAACTGGATAAAGCGCTGAGTATATTGCAGGGGATGTAGGGTGTATTTCTCTTAGTTATTAACCCTGCTTGACTAATGGGTTAATAATTGTTAACCTATGCATATAACAGGTTAATCAACAGAAACATGGAGAATGAGGGCAAAAAGAAATTATTTATATCAGTCGCAGAATTGGCGAAAATACTTGGCATAAGCCATGTGGCTGTTTTTAAGAAAATAAAGAAGGGTCAGA
>JBBTYM010000155.1:0-3298 GCA_038061765.1 Patescibacteria group bacterium | reverse complement strand
GGCGCTGGCGGCACAGAAACATGGTGTAACTTTGGAATATGAAGTTATCGGTCGAGCGCTTCATTAAGCGCCTTATCCGCAAGCGTATTTTTCTCACGCGGTATATGGGTGAATACCACGCGTCCGAGATCGGTTTTTAGATTCCATATCTCGATGAACAACTCCTGAATATGCTTAGTAGAAAGTTTGTATTGTCCCGATAGCTGGCGCACGAGAAGCTCTGAATCCGCTCGCACCTCTATGTCTGTTTGTTTCGCGCGTTCTTTCCCCAAGAGCGCTTTTATTTTTTTGAACGCAAAAATCACCGCTTTATACTCGGCTTCATTATTTGTTCCGTCTTCTACGCGCTCGCCGTAAGTATGCAACACTTTCTCGGTGGCGCCATCAACCAGCACGACTCCAATCGCAGACGGCCCCGGATTCCCCCGCGATCCCCCATCGGTGTACACAATAAGTTTATTTATCATAATCATAGATTTTTTATAAATTAAAGTAATAACACATAAACACCTGAAAACATAATCAAAGCACCAATAAGTTTTTTGACTAAAATATTAGCCGACACATCCTCTCGTATAATTTGTGGAATAAGAAGTGTCAGCGCCACGCCTATAATGATCGCGTAAAAAGATTGTACCTGCGCAACAACCGCAACTAATCCGACAGATGGAGCGATCGCGAGAGCTTTTTTAATACTCATCTGGCCGAAAAAATCTAAAAGATTATTCCCAAAAAACCAAATATGTTTCCTGATCGATGCGGTCTTTATTCCTTCAATAACCTGCCGTCGCATTGATGGAATGATAAAAAGGGTTAGTCCGGCCAATGCAGAGCCCAAATTATCAAGTATAAAGTAATCCCAAAATGACATTTTTGTTAATCCATAATCCACAAACAAGGTCATCACCGACCACATAAGAATTGCCACTAGTATCATTCCAAACCCTTTGACAAAAATACCCCTGGTTCTTTCAAATGAAACAATAGTTGCGCCCGCCAAGACAACTACGAATCCGAAAAGTTCGTTTGAGGATAGGGTTTGCCCTAGAAAAACAAAGGCCAAAATCACCGTAATAACAGGGGTGAGCTTAAACAGGATCACGAGGGCAGACGTATCGCTTTGTTCAAGGGCTTTTCCGTAAAAGCCATACGAATAAATAAGCACCATACCTGTCGCAATCGGTATCCAAGAATAAATACTCGGTTCCGGCATTCCAATAAACAGAAAAAGCGCGGCAAACAAAAACCAACTAGTAATTGTTGAAAAGAAAAGAAAATCAAAAATTCCTTTGGTGTATTTACCAAGGAGGTATTTGTCTACAAAATTGGAAGAAGCCCAAAAGAGTGGCGCAAGTAAAGAAAGGGATACCCAATTCATATCGCTTAAAATATCTGATTACATCGATTTCCGTATGTCTTTTAGTTTCAGTTGCAATTCTTTCGTGCCGTTCCATTCGTTCGCATCAAGCTCAAACACCACATCGACACACGCTCCGGCATCGCACAAGCGCATACGCTCCGAAAGCCCAAACCCGATGCAGTTAAGGAATTTCACCGCTCCTTCCTCATCCGTTGTTTTCAGTATCATCTTCAAATGCCCTTCTTTCTCCCCTACTAACCGAGCTGACGCGACCATTGCGTTCCGCAACAGCAATGTCGGCCTTCTATTTCCTTCCCCGTACGGCTCAAACCGAGCGAGAAGATCGCAAAGCTCCCATGTCACTTCATGCGGTGAAATCTCTGCTTCAACAAACAGCGACGGCAAAGGAATTATTTTCGGAAGCACGCGCTCCCCTTCCTCGCTCAAAAGAGCAGAGAACTTTGCAATATTTTCTGCGGCGATCGCAAACCCGCCTGCGGCCGCATGCCCCCCGAATTCAAGCAATATTCCCCCTCCCCTTTCATTGCACGCGCGCATCACCTCTACCACATTGAACCCCTCAATGCCGCGACACGATCCTTTAAGATTGCCATTCGCCCTGCCGTAGACAAACGACGGTACGCCGTATTTATCCGTAAGTCGACCCGCCGCAAGCCCCACCACTCCCACCGTCCACTCTTCTTTCCCTATCACAATGATACGGGGCTGTTTCCCTGATGCTTGTATTTCCTCTTTGATCATCGCCTCTGCCTCTTTTAATATCTGATCGATTGTTCTTCTTCTGTCCGTATTAAGCTCCTCTACGCGCTCTGCAAACCGCTGTGCTTTTTCTTCATCTTCGGTAATGAGTAATTCAAATGACACCGTCGCGTGATCCATGCGCGAGGTTGCGTTGATGCGCGGTGCGATCATGAATGCAATGGTCTCTGCCGTCACCGCATCCGCAGGCAGAGGGAATGTCATATGCTCGAATGAGCGCGACGGGCGTAAACACAACAACGTCCGCAAGCCGACGCGCTGAGTTTTGCGTATCACGACGAGGCCGTATTTTACGAACGTGCGGTTCTCACCCACCAGCGGCACCATATCCGCGACCGACGCGATCGCCACCATATCCAAAAGCCATTTCTCCCACCCTTCGGGTATTTCTAATTTCTTCGCCTTTTCTGACTGCAGCAACGCGCACGCCACTTTGAACGTCACCCCTGCCGCGCATAATGTTTTAAACGGATACGGTTCTCCTTCGCGCTTGGGATCAATGATGGCGTACGCCGCAGGCGGGACCGGTGGCACCAGATGATGATCGACGATGATAACGTCGCGGCCATGTGCGTTCAAATATGCCACTTCCTTCACATCAGTCACGCCACAATCCACCGTGATCACCAGACCGATGCGCGTATCGGTGATGATCTCTGCAAGCGCCTTTTCCTGCAGACCATACCCTTCATTGAAACGATCGGGTATATACACATCCACTTCCGCACCTAATTTTTTGAGCGTGGTATAAAGTATCACTGAACTGCAAATGCCGTCGGCATCATAATCACCATACACCAAGATCTTTTGTTTTTTCTCGATCGCATCCCAGATCCTTCCCACCGCTTTTTCCATATCTTGGAAAAGATATGGATCATGCACGTCGACGCTGTATTCGGCATCAAAAAATTCATCGATCTCGCGCTGGGTGTGCAAGCCGCGATTAGAGAAAAGCTGAAGTATCGTTGACAACTGCTCGGGAAATCGCAGTACCACCTCATCGGATATTTTCCCCGCGAGCTTCCAGCGCTTTCCCTGCCCGCTTTCCTCGTGGTACATCATTGTCGCATCATTCACAGCATGTGGTGCAGTGCTTCCCTTTTTCATTCGTATACCTATTATTGAATTAGCCCTTTCGTCCGAAGATCATTTTTTGAC
>JBBTYM010000154.1:0-4589 GCA_038061765.1 Patescibacteria group bacterium | reverse complement strand
GGATACGACGTGCGCAATGCAAAAGTCACTATTTTACAGATAGCTCCCGGCTCTCCGGCGGCACAGGCGGGTATTAAGATAGGAGATGCTATCGTGGGAGCTTCTTTTTCGGGTATTTCGAAAGATATCAGCGAAGTGAAAGCGGCGCAGGAATATATCAACGCGCATCGAGGGCAGGAATTTACGATGGTGCTTGAGCGCGGAAGCGAGCGGCTCGAAAAGCAGGTAACGCCACGTACGGAAGTTCCTCCGCAAGAAGGAGCTCTTGGTGTTGTGCTCGAAAAGACAGGTATTGTTTCATACCCGTGGTATCTTGCTATAAAAGAAGGCGTGATGGCGACCGGGGAAATGACATGGACATTCCTCAAAACGTTTTACACGATTATCGCGCATCTGGTGACCGAAGGAAAACTGGTGGCAGATATCGCGGGGCCGGTGGGTATCGGCGCGCTCACGTATCAGGTCACCCAGCTCGGATTTTCGTATATTATTCAGTTTGCCGCGATCTTGTGCATCAATCTTGCGATCATTAACAGTTTGCCGTTTCCCGCGCTTGATGGGGGCAGATTTATTTTCCTTCTAATCGAAGGCATCAAGGGCTCGCCCGTAAGCAGGCGTTTTGAATATGTGGTGCACGCGACAGGATTTGCATTGCTTATCTTACTTATGGTGGTAGTCACTGCGCGCGACATCGCGAAGTTGTTTTAAGTTTTCAAATATATTATCTAGAAAAACACCCTTTCGAATTTGCGGAAGGGTGTTTTGCCGTTGACGCCAGTAATTGTTTATGGTAAAGCAAAGGAGGTAAAAGTTCTTTGAAAACACGTGTAACAAACACTGGCCCGTTGAAATCCTGCATAGGGTAGGATACGACGACGCCACAATATCAAGGAGGACTTGCGATGAAGCATGCGACCCTAGAACAAGCAGGAAAGATCATTTCGATTTTCAAAGATACGCCATCTAAACAGGTTCAGGCACTTCTTGAATCAGGGCTTCTCGCTGATCTTCGCGATGGAAATATTGCGAAGGTTGATCGCAATGAGTTCCGTAAACTTCTCGGTCTTGAGTCGCTTCAGATTGCGCAAAACGCAAACATTATTGTTAAGTGCCCTCGTTCTCTCTCGGAGTTAATTAAGGCACGTCATTTCGACGGGGTAAATCCTGACATCACCGACAAGCGGTTCCCCGCTCCCGACCGCTTGTGGAATAATTACAAAGAGTTCCATTTCGGAGAAGAAATTTTATCCGAAGAAGTGGTAAAACGGATGCAGGCGGAAGGATACGAGCCCGCCAACTCCCGCGAGCTCCTGCTCTGGGACGAATGGAACAACGAAAGCACCGTTGTTGCTCTCGGCTCTGTTGCGAAGGTCGACGGCACCCGCATCGCGCTGTACCTTTGCAGAGGCGTCTTTAAGCGGAGGAGTCTCTGCCTCGGTTGGTGGGACGGTGGATGGCCTGCCGGCTGCCGTTTCCTCGCTGTTCGCAAGCGAGCTTAAATTTCTATTGTTTCAAAAAATCATAATCCCGCCGCCGAGGATATGTATCGGGGAAAGGAAGGTAGTATGAACAAGGTAGAAATTGCAGAAACAATGCTTCGTGATCTGCGCGAAGGAAGGGTGGATGACCTCGGAACAATATGCGAGGCGTTTATCGCATGCCGAAAGCACGTTGAAGAAGACCGTGCTCGCGATACACCACCCAGCATGTATACGCTCGAGGAGGCGAATATAGCGATAAGCGGCGGAGAGCTCGCGCAAGAGGTGCTTGATCTTCTTCAAAAAGAAGATCTCGATGGCATCAAAACGGTGCTGATGGCATATGAGCCGCAAAAGGGTTACTGAATTTTTGGGCCGGGAATAATATCCCGGCCCTTTGTTTTTTCGCGATACTTTTTATATTTTAACGGGGTTGAAATGCACAGAAATACCTGATACGATAGCAACATTATGCTTCAGTCAAAGGCGTTTATAAAAACGAAAAAAGAAGCCCCGAAGGATGAGGTGAGTATAAACGCGCAGTTATTGTTGCGCGGCGGCTACATCGACAAGCTCACCAGCGGCGTGTATTCGTTTTTACCGCTCGGGTTTATTGTACTCAAAAAGATCGAACGCATCATCCGCGAAGAGATGAACGCGATCGGAGGCCAAGAACTTTTGATGCCCGCATTGCAGCCGAAAGAGCTGTGGGAGGAAACAGGGCGATGGGATAGCATGGATGTTCTCTATAAATTAAAAGATCAGCAAGGGCGTGAATTTGGACTCGGGCCGACGCACGAAGAAGTGATCACCGACATCATGCGTAAACGCACGATCTCGTATAAAGATCTTCCCCTATATCTGTACCAGATGCAGACGAAGTTTCGCGACGAACTGCGCTCGAAGTCGGGTTTGTTGCGGGCGCGTGAATTTATCATGAAGGACATGTATAGTTTTCATGCGTCGGAAGAAGACAGAAAGAAATATTACGAGATCGCAAAGAAAGCGTACGGAAAGGTGTTTCGGCGATGTGGGCTCACAACGATCGTGGTGGAAGCATCGGGCGGGTCGTTTTCAAAAGAAGTGTCGCATGAATTCCAAACACCCACCGAAAGCGGAGAGGATCTGGTGATCCATTGCGAAAAGTGCGGATGGGCGAAAAATATGGAGGTCGCGGATAAAAAAGCAGGCGACCCGTGTCCTTTGTGCGGTAACATTCTCAGGGGGGTAAAGTCTATAGAAGTAGGTAATATCTTTACGCTCGGCACGCGGTTCTCTTCGCCGATGAATGCTGTGTTCACCGATAAAGACGGCTCTGCAAAGCCGATGATCATGGGGTGCTACGGTATGGGGCTCGGGCGCATCTTGGGAACGGTGGTGGAGGTAAATCACGATGACCGGGGTATTTTATGGCCTCGCGAGCTTGCGCCGTTTGACGTGCATATCGTGCCGCTTGTTTCAAAAGATGCAAAAATAACCAAACGGGTGTTTGCTGAAGCGGCGAAAATATATCGCGCTCTCGGGGGTACGATGGCGGTGTTGTGTGATGACCGCACCACGGCGAGCGCAGGCGAGAAATTTGCCGATGCCGACCTCATCGGGGCGTTTCAGCGCATCGTGATCTCGGAAAAGACATTAAAGGAAAAGAAAGTGGAACTCAAGAAACGAGGCGAACAGAAACCAAAAATGGTAACGGCACAGCAGGCGGTAACGGCACTCGCGGCGCAGGCAAAAAAAACAGAAAGCAGGATAAGATTCCCGGTGTTATTGTAAGTATTACGCATATGATCGATAAAATTTTCGGCTATTTTTCACATGACCTCGGTATCGATCTGGGTACGGCAAACACGCTCGTGTACGTGCATGGCAAAGGCATCGTGATCAATGAGCCGTCGGTTGTCGCGGTGAACCAGAAAACCGGCCAGATCCTTTCCATTGGCGAAGCCGCAAAAAGCATGGTGGGCAGAACGCCGGCACACATCACTGCCACGCGGCCGCTCGTGAACGGCGTTATTTCCGACTTTGAGGTTACCGAGCAGATGTTGCGGTTTTTTATCGACAAGGTGCACAAAAACAGTACGTTCATGGTGATTCCGCGGCCGCGCGTGGTCATCGGTATTCCTTCGCAGATCACCGAGGTGGAAAAACGAGCAGTGGAAGACGCGGCGCGCAACGCGGGTGCTAGAGAAGTATTTTTGGTGGAAGAGCCGGTTGCCGCGGCGATCGGTGCGCGCATGCCCATTCAAGAAGCGGTGGGAAGTATGATCGTCGATGTGGGCGGCGGGACCACTGATATCGCGGTGCTGTCGCTGGGCGGCGTCGTGGTGTCTAAAAATCTCAAGATAGCCGGTGATAAATTGAACGAGGACATCGTGCGCTATGCGCGCGATGAATACAAACTGCTTATCGGAGAAATGGCGGCAGAAAAAGTGAAAATATCTATCGGGTCCGCGTACCCGCTTGACGATGATCTCGAAGACGTCATCCGCGGGCGAGATCTTATTTCTGGCCTGCCCAAAGAGGTCACGGTGACCAGCGAAGAGATACGTAAGGCGATGGCGCATTCTGTTCATACGCTTGCTACTGCGGTACGCGCCGCAGTTGAAATGACGCCGCCGGAGCTGGTGTCCGATCTTATTAAAAATGGGATCGTGCTGACGGGCGGCGGTTCGCTGTTGCGCGGACTCGACACACTTATCGAAGAGGAGACAAAGATATCTGTGCGTATTGCGGAAGACCCGCTTACGTCGGTGGTGATCGGTACGGGGATCATTCTTGAAAACCTTGCGCTGTATGCCGATGTGCTCGTGAAATCACAATACGAGGAGGACTAAAGACCTACCACAGTTTTTATGCAGAAAACCCCGAAATCGTTATGACAGGACCGCGCAAAAAGGGGAAATGGATCATGCTGGCAGGAGCGACAGGATTTGCACTGCTTATTTTTGTGGCGCGCGCGGGAAATACCGCGCCGTTTGAAAATATCGTGCTGCGGGCGACGACGCCGGTCACCGCAACCGCTCTTCACGCGTGGCAAAGCATTGCCGCGCTGGGGCTCACGGCGGTTGATATGAAAAACGTCGGCACAGAGGTGGCGGTGTTGCGCGAAGA
>JBBTYM010000153.1:0-7927 GCA_038061765.1 Patescibacteria group bacterium | reverse complement strand
TGCTATCAGCGAATGCCTCACCTGCGATGGCATCTCGCCCCCCATCGGCAGGGCGATCTGCCAGCTTGAAGCGGGCATCGTCGCGGGGGCTCTTGAAACCATTTATCCGGGCAGAAAAGCGCTCGGCGAAGAAACAAAATGCATCGGCGGACTTGGCGATGACGTGTGCCTTATTGAATGCCGCATCATATGAAGCAAGGAAATACTGCCGAGCTCCTCAATCCGGCTCAACGAGAAATAGAGCGGGTCAGGATCGTCTATGAAGAAGACGCGGTGACGCGGCGCGTACAAACCGTTGTTAAAGAACGCCTCCACGAGACAAGGATATTTGAGCAATCGCTGGCGCTTAAAAATAAAGTGCGGGAATTGCGCGAGAGCGAGATCGCCGCACTCAATATTCTTGAAGACACAGCGGCGCTTGAAGAGCAAGCGCAAGAACAGCGCGATCAGCTGCAGCTCGTCATCAACTCAATGGGGGAAGGTCTTATACTTATGGAACAAGGGCATCTTATCACGCTCATCAATACGCGGGCGGAAGATATCCTTGGCCTTAAAAGGGAAGAGAGCGGAGGGAAATGCCTTCATGATATCATCACGGTGTGGCAAGGCGTCGCACCGCTTGCGCATAAAGAAGATTTTATGGCGAAAGAGTTTGCGGACGGTCATACATTTTCAGCGACACTTGCAGACGGCATCTATTTCCAGTCCGCCGTACGGGAAAAATTCCCTGTTGCGTTCGTATTCACGCCATTTATCGAACACGCAAAAAAACTCGCGGTGATCGTATTTCGAGACATCACTGAAGAAAAAAATCTTGATGAAGCGCGCGCGAGCTTCGTATCGATCGCATCGCACCAGCTCCGCACGCCGCTCACCGCTGTTCAGTGGAGCTTGGAGCTTCTTATGGGCAAAGAAGTGGGGACGCTCACCGATATGCAAAGGCAACTTGCCACAGACGCATACGAAGGAACGGGCAAGCTCGTTGAAACAATCAATCTGCTTCTTTCTCTCGCACGCGTCGAAAGCGGGTCGGTGCAAATAGACCCGACGCCGCTTGCGGTGGCCGACCTCATACGCGCCACCGCCACAGAGCTCGCGCCGCTTGCCGCGCAAAAAAATCTTACGCTTACCGCGCATATGCCAGCCAGCCCGATCCCGCCTATCATGCTTGATGCCCCCATGCTCCGCGAAGTGGTAATCAATATCGTTTCCAACGCGATCCGCTACTCCAATCCACATGGTGCGATAGAAATAGCATTTGAAGCGGGTGACAGCGCCGTCACGGTATCGGTGAAAGACAGCGGCATCGGCATCCCCACCTCCCAGCATTCCCGCATCTTTGAAAAATTCTTCCGTGCGGATAATGCCGTCCATAAAACCGCAGAGGGTACGGGGCTCGGTCTCAATCTCGTTAAAACGCTTATCGCGCTGTGGCACGGCACCATATGGTTCACGTCGGAAGAGGGGAAGGGCACGACGTTTTACTTCACCATTCCGTACGAAGGCATGAAAGAAAAGCGCGCAGGAAAACCGCTTACTCCGTAATATATAATTATGACCGACACAAAAAATTTCATCACGCATTGCATCAAGGCGCATGTGGACGTAGTAGGGCCTGTTGCCGCGCTTGCCATTGCGCGAAAAATTGCGTCGCTCAAGATTGCCGACAACGGCGACGTGCTCGAAGCGACCGGTGACGCAAAAGCAACATTGGAAGAATTAAAGAATGCGTATCTCTCGTTTGCCGGAGAAACATCACGCGCGATCATGCGCACACTTGATGCGACGCACCCCGAACTTACGCATAACGCATAAATTTTTGACATCCGACATCCAAAATGAAAGTTTTTCGTTTTACCCCCGATGTTATATCAAATAGGACTTACGCAGTTGGATGAAATACGAGGCGAAACCGAGTACCCGACTAAGCGGTATGTAATACTACCGCGAGGGAGGGGCGGAGGTTTTAACGAAGTAGTTCACCAACTGCGTACGTCCTATCAAAAAGTAATACAATATCTCGCGTACACCGCGTTGGCGATTCCCGCGCTTCCGCCGGCGCTGTTTCCTTTCTTTCAGCCCTACACATTCGGCAAAACGACACTGTTTGAAATAATCGTCGAAGTAATGGCGCTCGTATGGCTTGCATGGCGTATCTCGTCTTTATCACAAAAACCCGCATACGCGAGTTTTTGTGATAAAGAAAAAAAGAGAACTGTGAGCATTGCGCTTGCGGCAATACGCCCTACGAGGTCGCACCTCGTAGGGATTGCGGTAACGGCTTTCGCTGGATTTACAACACTCTCTGCTATTTTCAGCACCGATGGCTCCGCAAGCTTTTGGGGATCGAGCGCGCGGATGGACGGCCTTTTTACCCTCCTGCACTTTTTTGCTTTCTTTATTATTCTCGCCTCGTTATTTGATAAACGCGCATTTCGACGCTGTATGCAGATTTCTGTTATCGCAGGAATATTCGCGGCGCTGTATGCGGTTGTGCAGTGGTTTGATCTTTCGTTCGTTGTGGCAAGCAAGGGGGAAATATTCGGGACGCTCGGCAACCCTTCGTATCTCGCGCTGTATCTTTTATTTACTATCTTCCTCGCGCACTATCTCGCGCAAAACGAAAAAAGAAGAGAAGTCGCTATTATTTTATATTGTGCCGTGGCGATACAGACAATCGCGCTTTTACTAACGCAGGTGCAGGCGGCGCCTTGTGCGCTTGCGGTAGGCGCGGTTGTTGCGGCATATCCTTATATTCGCGCGCGCATTACTCTGCGCCGCGGCATCATCGCGCTCGCCGCGCTCGGTGTGTTTATTTTTCTGTTTTCTTTCAGCGCGAACTTTGCAAAGCTCGCCTCACTTTCGGAAGGGAGTGCATCGCTCTCAAATAGAATGGCGGTATGGAACATCGCGCTCTCGGGCATCGCGGAAAAACCGCTTCTCGGCCATGGCGCGAATAATTTTGAGCCGTATTATCTCGCTCAAAAAAACACAGGCGCCGTTCCGCTTCCGGCAACAGGCGAAACGTTCGACAAACCGCACAACGCGTATCTTGAAATCGCCTTTTCCTACGGCATCGTCTGGCTTGTCGCGTATCTTTTTTTACTGTGGACGATCATACGCCGCGCATGGCGCGCTCCCGCGCTTGCCGGCGCGTGTATTGGCTACTTCGTTTTTCTCTTTTTCTTTTTTGATACGTTCGCGTCGCTCCTTATGTTCTTTTTTGTCGCGGCGTATCTTTTCTCATCTTCCTCATCTGAAGAAAACAATGCTATCGCTTCAGAGAAAACTCTTTCTCCTGCCATGCTTGTTGTGAGTGGCATCGCACTTACGGCGATCTTTTTCGCGTTTCATTTCAAGCCGCTCTATTCCGCGTACTTCGCGCGCCAGTTTCTCCTACAGGCAGAAACGGGCGTTATTGATGAAACACTGAAAGCAAGTGCGCTTCGTCATAATGCCTTCAACACACCATTCATCGAGCGCGCCATTCTGCTTACCGAGCGCGCGATGAAAAAATAGCGCCGGTTATGTTATACTGAGGATTACATAGTATGGAGAAAAAGGATACAAAAATACTGATCGTCGAAGACGACATCATGCTTAACAAAATATATCAAACCAAGCTTTCTTTGCTTGGGTATCAGGTGCTGGCAGCGTATGACGGGGAGGAAGGCCTCGCGATGATGAGGGCGCATCAGCCGCATCTGGTGCTTCTTGATCTTATGCTTCCCAAAAAGAACGGATTTGAGATACTTGAAGCGGCAAAACAAGATATGACAATAAGCCGTATTCCTGTCATTATTCTTTCTAACCTCGGCCAAGAAGCCGATCTCCAGAGAAGTATGGAGCTTGGGGCGGCCGATTTCCTCGTCAAAAGCAATGTAAAACTGGAAACGGTTGTGGATAAGATAGGAATTATTTTGCAAAACCACTCCGGGTAGGGTATACTAAGAACCAATAACCCATAACTAACAACTAATAACTCACATACATGATTCGCACACAGACGAACAAAAAAGGATTCACATTGCTTGAGCTTCTAATCGTCATCACTATTTTGTCGATCCTCACGCTCGTGATCGTCCTATTCATTAACCCGGTTGAATTGCTTAAGAAATCGCGCGATGTCCAACGGATGTCGGACCTCGCCACGATGAAAACAGCGATTGCGCTGTATCTGCAAGACAGGTCAACCAATAGTTTGGGTGGATCATCGTACTGTGGCACCGGAACGCTTTCCGACACTACCCTCGCCGCGACGTCTCCGCACATATCGATCGCCGACACCACCCCTCTAACCGGAGCAACCTTTACGACAGGCGGCGTTGCATGCGCCACCAGCGGCGGATATAACGCGACCACGACCGCCGACCTTTATAAAAACAATGGGCAAGGATGGATCCCTTACATGGACTTTTCTACATTCACCGGCGGTGCGCCGATCGAAAAACTTCCTGTCGACCCGACCAATACGGCCACTGCAGGCACCTGCGGAGTGAACAGCTTATACTATCGCTACGGCTGTAAGACCAATAACACATTCGAGCTTGATGCCACGCTTGAAAGCGATACATACAAATTAGCCGGGACCGATTCTAAAGTAGAAAAAGACGGCGGCAACAGCGAGATGCGCTTTGAGGTCGGCACTGACCTAAGCATCCTCCCGAGTTCCGCGCCTGTGGGCTTCTCCGCGCTCTAGTCATTTCCTGATTTCTTAAAAACACCTCGACGTCCTCGGGGTGTTTTTGTTTTATTAGCACAAAAAGTGGTATAATTATATTCACATAACCTATACCATTATGATTCTCTCACTCTTTGACTCTGTGCTTAATTGGGCGCCGCTTGCCGCGGGCGTTGCGGCGATCGTATTCGTGTACCTCAACCGCCGCTAGGGCGCGTGCGAGATACGCATCATGCGGAAACTGATGCTTTCACTTGCAGGATTTCTTGGAGGTGTTGTTGTTCTCAAAATAGTAGTGCATTATTTCATCCTCGCGGGCGACCCATCATTTGGCGTATTCCTCCTACCGCCGCATAAGCCGTTGTGGGATTGGCTTGCTCCCATGGTAATCAAGCGCTACCTGTTTCCGTATGTCGTATCGCTTACGATCGCGGCACTTGCGTTTCTTGTCGAACCGCTCGTAAACAAATTATTCAAAGGGGAACTCTTTGCAGAAGAAGACAAATACATTGTCGCGCTCGCCGCGCTTATCGTCGGGTGGCCGAACTTCGTGATGTATCTGGGTGCGGTGGTCATTCTTACTGTTTTGCTTTCAATCAGAGAAACACTCCGCTACGGCATCGAAGCGCGAATCGTGCTTACCGATGCGCTTATTTTTTCCATACCGCTTGTACTTGCGTTCGGCACCATTGTTGCTCCCTACCTTTACTTATATAAGCTGACGATATTCGCCTGAACATAACCCATAACTTACAACTAACAACTGATAACACAATGCGGCGTTCCGATATAAAGAAAATTGCTTTGCGTTATCAGTTATAAGTTTTTAGTTACTCGTTAAGCAGATGCACATCTCCGAGCAAAATCTCAAAAAAATCGTCGTCGCATCGGGCATCATCACCGATGTGCAGTTTGAAGCGGCACGACAAGAAGCCCTGCGCTCCAATCGCACCATCGGCAACGTGCTTATCGGGAAAGGGGACATCACCGAGAATTATTTTGCCGAAATCGTCGCGAACTATTTCAATGCGCCCATTGTGAACTTTCAGGTTACGCCGCCCGATGATGCGGCTCTTCATTTGCTCCCCGAGCAATTCTCGAAAGCAAAACGCATTGCATTGTTTGCCATCGACCATGAAAAGAAGGTCGCCAAACTCGCTATGGAAGACCCGGGCGACCTCAAGACCATCGACCTTATTGTCGCGAAATTCGATATGCGTGTCGAGCCATATCTCGCCACATCGTTGTCTATGAAAGTCGCCTTTAAAGAATATAAAAAAGATATCTATAAGGAATTCAACTCCATCATCGAAGAGTCCATTAAAGAAGCGCTCGCGGCGGGCAACGTCAAAGATATCGGGAAAATGGCCGAGCATATTCCCATTATCGCTATCACCGACGGGCTTATGGAATACGCGGTTGCGCTTGGCGCTTCCGATGTCCATATCGAACGCCTCCCGGAAAAGGTGCTCGTGCGCTACCGCATCGACGGCATCTTGCGCGACATCGTTGAGCTCCCCAAAGAGATCGATGATGCCATCATCGCTCGCATCAAGATACTCTCCAGTTTGCAGATCGACGTCCACTTTACGCCACAGGACGGTCGGTTCAAATTCAAACTTGAAGACCAATCCGTCGATGTACGCGTTTCCGTGATGCCCACGTTCTACGGCGAAAAGGTGGTTATGCGGCTCCTGCGCGGGTCCATCCGTCCTCTGAATCTTTCCGAGCTCGGCATGGCAGAGCGCGACATCGCCACCATCAACGAAGCCATCAAGCGGACATTCGGCATGATCCTTATTACCGGCCCGACCGGATCGGGCAAGACCACCACGCTCTACGCGATCCTCCATAAACTTAATATGCCGACGGTAAACATCGCGACGATCGAGGACCCTATCGAATACGACGTCGAGCGCATCAATCAAACCCAAGTAAACCCCAAAGCCGGCATCACATTTGCCAATGGCTTGCGTAGTTTGATGCGCCAAAATCCCGACATCATCATGGTGGGGGAGATCCGCGATGAAGAAACCGTTTCTATTTCGCTCAATGCGGCGATGACCGGCCATCTCGTACTCTCCACTCTTCATACTAATGACGCTCCCACCGCTATCCCGCGGTTCATCGATATGGGCGGCGAGCCGTTCCTTGTGGCAAACACCCTTAACGTCATCATTGCCCAGCGGCTCGTGCGCCGCATCTGCACAGTCTGTGTTTCAAGCTATGCGCCCACCGAAGAAGCAAAAGAATCAATGAAAAAACAGCTCGCCCTGTATCACGCCGACCCCGCGCGCATTAAGATTCCTTCCCAGCTATACAAGGGGAAAGGATGTCAGGCATGCTCAAACACCGGCTACTCGGGACAGGTCGGCATTTTTGAAGTGCTCAACGTCACGCCGCGCATCCGAGAGCTTATCAAACCGGGTGTTGCCATCGATACATTACGCGCGGTAGCCGAGGAGGAGGGTATGCGCCGGATGTTCGAGGACGGCCTCGCGAAAGCAGAAGCCGGCGCAACCACCATCGAAGAAGTATTTCGCGTGATCATGGAATAGCGCGAAACTTATAACTCACAACTTATAACAAATAACACGCTGTGGAAGCTTTTCGATTCAAAAACTGGAGTGTTTATAAAGAAGCAAAGGGCTTATTCATGCTCGTCGTAAAGATAACGCACAAATTACCCACCGAATACAAATACACAATTGGGGACCAAATAATTCGTTCGGGACTATCAATTGTTTTAAACATCGCGGAAGGAAGCGGCAAGGAATCCGATAAAGAGTTAAACAGATATTTCAACATTGCCATGGGTTCAGTTAATGAAACGCTTGCCGTTATTGATGTTCTTCACGATCTACGCATAGCAGATGAGGAAAAAATGGAAGATGCTGAAAAACTATGCATAAGTATTTCAAAACAGCTTGGTGGATTTAAAAAGAAGTTAAGAAAATAAAAATGCCTGTGTTATTTGTTTTTAGTTATCAGTTATCAGTTGTTAGTTAATTCTCATGCCTATATTCACTTACGTCGCATCAAAAAAAGACGGCACGATAGTAGAGGAAGAGATCGAAACAAAGGATCAGGCCTCGGTCGTCGCGTATCTTGAGAAACACGATTACTTTCCTATCTCGGTCAAAGAGAAAAGGGCGCGTCACCAACTTGCCGTTTCATTTTCAAGCAAAATAACCCTGCTGAAAAAATAACGTTCGCCCGCAATCTCTCGCTGATGATAAAATCGGG
>JBBTYM010000152.1:0-9194 GCA_038061765.1 Patescibacteria group bacterium | reverse complement strand
TACCGCCCGAATCAAAACACCCGCCCTTCCAGACAAGCGCGACCATCTGCTCTGACGCGACAGCCGGAGCGTACTCTAACACGATAAGCGCCGGTTCTTTATCCGACCCCGCGCCAACCGCGAGGATGCCGTTCATCCCGCGCTCCGCGAGTTCTTGTGCGCGAAATACGCGAAACATCACGCGCTCATATTGTTTCGCAAGCAATTCCGCCGTCTCGATAAGAAAATTCGGCGTCACCACGCTTGAAGGGTGGTTTGCCATATTGCGCGCAAAATACACCGCTTCGGCGATCATCACGTTCCGTTCGAGTTGTTTTTGCCATACGTTTACCTCGTCTGCTTCAATGATCTCGGGAAGCAGAAATTCAACTTCGGTTATTTTTGTTCCATTTTCCTTTCCCGCTTCTTTACTCTTATAGGTGTTAAACTTATACAGCGTCAGCACCGCCCCTTCAAAAATATATCGCAGGCGGTCTTCCGCTCTTTGCAGAGGAGAACCGAACAACGTAAATGAAATTTTTGCCGCATCTGTTGCTTCGGCCGCCGCGATCGCCTGCGAGGCGACTTGCCGAAGCTTTTCCGCATCAAGCTCATCCTTTTTCCCAAGCCCGCACAAGATCACGCGCTTATACAAGACGTTTTCCGGATACAGCACCGCCACTTTGCCCAGCTTGCCGGAAAAATCCTTGTGCGCGAAATACTTCTTTATCTTTGAAAAAATGGGGAACAACAGTTCTGCTTCTTTTTCCGCGGTTTCTTTCTTAAAACCCAGCCCGCACGGGATCTCCTCGCCCTCAAATACGCCAAACACCACCGCGTCTTTCTCGGTGAGCCAGCTCTGATTGAGTGAAAATTTCGTCGTGAGCGTGTTGTCCATATGTACACGATATATACCTGATTTTATACCCCCTGTCAACGCAAAACCCCCCGCACAACGGAGAAGGTTTTTCGTTCATAAATATTTTTTGCGATCAAAAACGAAACAATCAAAAATATGGCTGCATAACAGGTCGTTTGTCGACGCGTGACTTAGAAGTGGCAGTGACCCAGCTAAACCATATTTGCAATTTTTTTCGCAACATCGCCGCTTGCTTCGGATATTGGTCAACAACATTTTTCGTCTCCATGGGATCATTCACAAGATCATACAACTCTGCTTCGGGAAAATATAATTGCTTCCCCGATATCATCTGCCACCAGCTTATCTCCTTCATCGTTGCGTTCGACATCCGGTCAATATATTTCCACTGCGGAGTCCTTATGCCAATATCATTATGCCTCTCCTCTCCTATTATGATGCCGCGAGCTTCAAAACCAATTTTAACTGTTTCTGTTTCCTCCCATAATGGATTACGCTCCAAAAAAACTTCCTGGCGCGCACCGTCGCCCTCATCCCCGCTTATAATAGGTGCGAGGCTTTTCCCCTGGAATTGAGATAGTTGCTCATGCTCCGTCATTTCCAAGATCGTCGGAAATATATCAACCGACCCTGCAAATGATGTGATGCGACATCCTCTTTCAAATCGAGGGGAAATAATCATGAGCGGCACATGTGTTTGCGTGTCTAAAATATCATAGTGAGCAAAATATCCGTGCTCATGTAAATCCTCGCCATGCTCCGACTGAATAACAATAAGCGTGCTATCAAATAGGTTTTGTTGCTTTAATTCATTTATAAAACGTTCAAGAAACCCATCAAATGCCCGAACCCCGTTATCATAGTGATCCTGCACATATTGGATATCCGCGTCAGAAAGAGGCATTTTATTATGATGATCGACGCCTTCATATACATTCTGAAATTCAGCCCATGTCAAAGGAGCATCTTTAAAAATGCCGGTGTAGTTGGCGTCCGCAAAAACATTCTGCTCTTGCTTTCTATATGGCCAATGAACGCCACCAATGCCGACCCACCAGAAAAACTTTTTATCCGCTATCTTTTTCATCTCCGCCTCAATTTGGGTATCCCCCGGAAATGCTCGAAAATCATTTAACGATATCGGCGGCTCTCTTTTTATGTATTCATATTGCTCAAATCCTCGAGAAAAACTTTCTCTTAATGCGGGATTGATATCAAACTCCGGCGAAGAAAGAAGCGCTGAAGTTGCGTAACCATTTTGCTTGAAGTGCTGTGCAATCGTCATGCGATCCTCAGGCAGTACAGTATCAAAATTCGTCACCATTGTTGCTGAAGGATACATGCCGGTATGCACCGCCATCTCAGAAACCGGGGTTAAAAACGAAGAGGAAAAAAAGTTTTCAAACAGCACTCCATTTTTTGCGATCTCATCAAAAAACGGCGTCGCATCGCGCTCATATCCATACGCGCCAACATGGTCGGCGCGCAAGCTGTCCACCGATAGTAAAATAACATTGCAATCGGGACACCGCATGTCATTCATACAAGCAGGCACATCGTTTTTTTGCATTTCGGTTGCCACATGTTTTTCCCCTGATGACAAAGCAGCTCCGGCGGGTAGCGTGGCATTCTGCTTCTGCGTCATCTGCAAAACATCACCGGGGCGCATACTGACTCCGGCAAAAACGGCGACCGTAATCACTGACGCGACCGCAACGAACGAAAAATAGAAAAAGAGTATGCGTAATTTCATGCGGAACGATTATTTACATTGGTCTCCGTATACCGGCACGCACCCCGTCTTCCATGGTCCTTCCACTTGCTGCCCCATCTCTTCATTGTGTCCCCGGACTCGCTCAGCAAGCGCCGCAGCGATATCCGGGAATGATTCAACGACATTGTTCGTTTCTTGGGGGTCTTGTTCTATATTATATAACTCCTGCTCTCCTGTTTCCATGGTCCAAATAAATTTCCACCCATTAGCGGTACGGATACCGCGTTTGTGCGTATAATCACGGTAATCGGTTTCCATGAACACATCACGTGACACTCCCTTCCCGTTTTTAAGGTATGAAAAGAGGCTCGTGCCACGCATCTGTGCACGAAACTTTTCTCCCGGGTCGATGCCAAGCACATCAAATAGCGTCGGCGCAACGTCGATCGTTGACACCTGTTCTCTCACAACCTTCCCGCTCTCAAGCCCCGGCACGACAAATACGAGCGGCACATGCACCAACTCGTCATACAATGAAAATCCGTGATCGAACCGTTTATGTTCATAGAACTCCGTACCGTGATCAGAAAGGATAACGACGATCGTTTTATTCTTGAATTGCATGCGGCTAAACGAGTCCCAAAACCGCGCAAATCGATCATCGGCGTCACGTATTTTTGAATCATACCATCCCCGCCAAAACGCGACATCTTCATCAGAAAGATCGATTGATCCTTCCGCTAATCCTTTTTCCCGTAGCACGCGCTGCTCGTCGGTCGTTCCTTTATAGATACCATTATAATCCGCCGACATAAATTTTCCTTTGTATCCTTCCGGCACCTTGAACTGCCCATGTGAATCATAGCCGTGAAAGAACATGAAAAATTTGTTCTCTTTGTTCTTCTCAAGCCATTCGAACGCATGGTTTGCTGAATTTTCCATGGAACCGAATGGGACCTCATCAGTAAACGCATCAAATCCTTGATTGTAGCCAAATTGCGAATGCACCCCGGCATCGCCGGTGAAACCGCCCGTGGCATATCCGTTCGCTTTCATAACCTCGGCAAGCGTTTGCGCGTCAGGAGAGAGCTTTTTCAAATGAGAGAAGACCTGCTCCTCCTTCGTAAACACAGAAAATTTATTCACCACTTTATGTTCTGAAGGATATAGGCCGGTGAATATCGACATATAGGAAGGCACTGTCCATGGTGCGGACGATACCGCGTTGCCAAAAGATACGCCTTCGCGCGCAAGCGCATCAAGCATCGGCGTCGTCTCGCGCGGATATCCGAGGTGTGATACATGCGCGGCCTGGAGTGCATCATATGCAACGATGACCACATTGCAATCAGGACATATCGGAAGCTCTGAAACGTCGCGCTGCGGACGCGAGATAACACTCGCAAGCGCAACGAGCGCAATAGTGATCCCGACCGCAATAATAATGTGCTTGCGAACCGATGAAAATGTGTTCATATTTTTCTCTTATTGTACCCTTTTTTCATCAAAATAAAAGGCCCCACGGTTTTCACCGTGAGGCCCTCTCGTTGCATGGAATATTACGACGTCGGACGTCGTAAACCGGTGCGCGCCCGCTACAGCTGTTTGAGGAACCCGAAGATATCCTGGAAGTTCGTGATAATAAGGTCGATCACGGTTTCGCCTTTCTTGGGTGTCAAAATAGTGAAGTCGGTCGAGCGTCCTTTGTTGTTGGACGGGTCCGCCGATTCAACCTGGAAGCGATATACCGCACCCGGCTTGAAGCTCGTGAGTACCATCACATGACTTGTGGTGTATTCCTGATCAAGCTTCGAAAATTCGGTGAGGTCGCTTTTGCCCACGCCTTCTTTCCAGAATATCTGCGAGGTGGACGGCTCGTCGGTTTCCCAATAGATGAGCGTTTGCGTTCGTTCCGTCTTGCCCGGGAATATCGTCGATTCGGAGCGCACCTTGCTGATCGTCGGCGTCTTTTCGTCCACCGTCGTGCGTATCGTGCCGATCACTTTCGAGGCGCTCGCGGTCGTCACATCCGCGCTTGATATCTCAATAAGGAAATTGGTGTTTGACGGGAGGTTCGCCACCGTCACTTCGTGGTCTTTCACGAATTCGGGCTTGCCTTGCGTTTTTGCTTCAGCATTGACCAGGTCGCCATCGGCAAACGGCGTGTACCGCACCTGCGAGTTGGAAAGCGTATTCGTCTTCCACGCGACCGTGATGGAGTTTTCCGTAATGCGCTTGAATGAGTAATCAAGGATCTGTGGCAATTCCGCTTTTGTTTCAAAAACAAAGTCGCGCGACTTACCTTCAGGACCCACCTTCGCCTGCGAGCGGATCTGGAAATGATACGCGGTCGCTGGCTCGAGGTTCGGCACGGTCACCACGTGCGTTGTCACCTCTTCTTGCGACTGACCTACCTGCACCGTATATGGATCTTTTGCGTTCGAGTCATATTCGTCTTGTGAAACCAATGCGATAATAGAACCCGCCGGCTTATTGGTGCGCCATGTTACGGTCGCTTTGGTTGCCTCGATATCCACCTGTGGCACGCCGCCGATGATCGCGGGCGGAACCACTTCCTGCGTAATTTCCGAAATGGTGTCGGTAATTTCGGTCGTCAGCTCTTCAAGGTCCTGGAGCGACACATCGGTGGACACGCTCTTTAAGATCGCCTTAAATCGCTGTACCGCGCCTTGAAGCGACTCCTGTGTCTTTGCTTTGCCGCGCAGTTCTTCCAACTCTTTCTTCAGTGATTCCAGATCTTCTTTCGCAAGCAGCGCCTCCTCCTCAACGGTAAGCGTCGTGAATGTCTGGTCGCCCGAATACGCGCGATTTCCTCGCTGATCGGCGGACATCACTTTGAAATTATATGCGGTCTTAGGGTTAAGCCCCGACACCGTTACGGTGTGGCCGGTCGTCATCTCCTCCGAACCGCCAAGGCCGCCATAGTTCATCGTGACGCCGTATTTCACGAGCGAGTCGGCCGACTCATCGGTGGTCCATGCTATCGTCGCGGACGTTGCTTTGATGTCTTTGATCACGAGCGACGAGATAAGCGGCGGCGTCACATCACCTATTTCTACGATGGTTCTGCCTACCGTTACCACGTCTTTTGCCGGCGTTGCGCATGAAAGCGTTGAGGACACTTCGCCACCTGATGTATTCAGCGACCGCACTTTCGCGTAATAGGTCGTACTTTCAGTGAGGCCAGTGAACGTGTTTGAATGGGCGGTCACAAACCCGGCCGCTGTGCGCGAGGTGTTATCAATCGTCCCCGTCGGATACTGCGCGACCTGCGCGCCCGCAACCACAGAGAAATAATTGGCGCCCACATCGGCAGAAAGCAGTGACAGCTCCGTGGTGGAAAACTGGTCAGTCGTCCACGCGATCGTTGCGGTTGATGCTGTTGTGGTACATACGGCCGCGGTCGTAATCGTCGGCGGTGTCTGCGTGGTCGTTACCAGCGACCGGATCGTTGATTCGTCATACTGCGTATACGAATCACTTCCGGAATTTTGGTCCGTGGAGCGCACCTTATAATAGTAGGTTGCCGAGTATGTCAGGCTTGGAATCGTAACTGTATGCACGTACTGACCGTTGCCGTCCGCCGACGTCACCTGCGCGTTCGAGCCGACCGATATCGGATTGGTGAGCGCCGATGCGCTCGTCGTTGCATAAAACACAATGGAATCAGACGCCTTATCCGTCTTCCATGTAATGGAAGCAGAATCAAACGATGGTGTCGCCACGATGCTTCCTGACACGATCGCGGGGCCGTTTTGCGTCGTGAATGTGTAGCCTGCGTCCGATGCATCTTCAAACTGACAATTGCCCGTCGCGTCGCATGACTCCGCGGCATAACGATACTCCATGTTCTTGGTCAGATTGGTAAGCCCAATGGTATGCGTGGCGGGTGTACTCGTTGCAACCGTAAGATACCCGGGATTACCGACTTTCGATGTATACCGGTCGCGGTCACTTCTGCCCAAATTCACATTATTCGTGAAATCCTGCTGCGTTGCAAAATACACCGCGGCATTTGTCGCACCCGATGCGCCGTCAGTCGCGTCAAACGAAACCGTCGCCGATGTCGCTTTCACGAGCGAGCTCGCCACATTCGTGACCGCCGGTGCTGTGGCATCGTTCCCGCCGCCTCCTTCGCCCAAGTTCACCGCGCCGTCCGGTTTTGCCGTCGTTGACGCGTTTGAGCGGATCGATGTATTGCCGTTCGTTGCGGTAACACCAAGCCGGTAGCGATAATACAGGTTCGTATCGAGATTCTGATGCACGTAATAATTGGTAGCGATGTTCGCGATCGGCGTCGTCGCATTTATATACGAGGAGAATGTCGAGTTATCGGTTGAGGTCGCGTATTCTATCTTATATGAAGAGAAATCGGACGACGTCGCCGTTTCCCACCCGACAAACAGCCGCCAGTCGCTGGTAGCGATCTTTGAAACGTCCTGCACCAGGAATGCGCCAGACGCCGCCGGCATAATGGTGGATGCGGTGGATGTCGCCGCCGCATTGCCGTACGGGTCGCGCACCTGCACCTTTACTGTTTTAATTTCAAAGTCGGAATCAAGCGTCCATGCGCGACTGCCCGGCGTCGTAAATGTAGTCCATGGAGTTGAGCTCGCGGTAGAATGTGTCGCCGCATCATCTGCGATCATATATTGCGCCGTACTGGTCGCGTCACCCGTCGTGGACATGCTTACCGTCGCACTATTGGTTTCGCCCGCAACGCCGGCATCAAACGTGAATGAAAATGTCGGCGCAAGATTATCGATGATCACATTAGCGGAAGAATCGGTTGATGACAGGCTTTGCGATGAAAGCTGGTTGGCGAGGTTGCTGTCATGCACCAGCACGCGCACTTTCGCGTCATATTTTGAATAGGAGGCAAACTGCGCTTCGCTCCGTTGGTCCCATACCATCGTCTTGCTCGTGCCCTTGGTCACCGAGCCCACATCGCCCGTTACCGCGCCTGCCTTGATCCACACCACGCTTCCCGAAGAATATGCCTTTGTGTGCCGCGCCGCGGAACCGGGCCATGACAGGTCGCTTGAGCCGCGCGTCAGAGTGCCGAGCGTCGTGCCGTTGACGATCGCGCCGTACTTCACCACTTCGGTGCCGATCTGCACATAGCCGGTAGACGGCATCTTTGAAGTATCCGACACCGTCAGCGTTGTCGTATTATCGCTTGAAAGCGTTACGCCGACATCATAGAAAAGATATGCTTCGTAAGTATCAGTGGTTTCCGACGCATCGTCCGTCAGGTCGTATATCACCGTCACTTTGCCCGCGTCCGCATCGGTCGCGCCCTGCGTTGCCGCCGCGCTGGTTGCCGTCACATTCGTTATCGTCGGTGCGGTGTTGACCACGTACGTCACGCTTGCGCTCGTTACATACGGTGCATTTAAATTATCGGAAGAAGGAATAAGCGTGATGCGATATTGGAACCATTGATCGTTTGAGCCGTCGGTCAGTGCGGCGGGAATTGCGGTAAATGTGTTCGTTCCCGTTCCGGTCGCGGTGAAATACGTACTTCCGGTACAGTCGGTTCCGCACCATGTTGCGGCAGAAAGCCCGCCTTGTGATGCCGCGGTACGCACCTGTATCTTTGCCGCGGTCCCCGAAGGTAATGCCGTCAGATTCATCCGCACATCGCCAATCACATTTGCGGTAGACCCCGAATCATACGGCGAAGAAATGAGCGTATATCCGTTCGTACTATCAAGCGGGCGGACGTATGTCACGGTCACGTCGTTCAAT
The DNA here is from genome assembly GCA_038061765.1 of Patescibacteria group bacterium. Classification (GTDB taxonomy): domain Bacteria; phylum Patescibacteriota; class Minisyncoccia; order GWC2-36-17; family WO2-46-25; genus MEYI01. The sequence continues at coordinate 849 of JBBTYM010000152.1, read as the reverse complement.
TGAGGCGTTACGCCGGAATTTGTTGTCGTTAAAATCGCTTTATATTGAAACCACTGATCACTCACGCCATCCGTAAGCTCAGTGCTTGCGATCGCTCCGTTATTATTCACATCAACAAAATAATCGGTGCCCGAACAATTCGCCGGCCCGCACCACGATGCGGTCGCGAGCCCTGCGAGAGAACTTGCGGTGCGAATTTGAAATTTAATACTTGCGGCAGAAGTTGTTGCACCGGTCCAGCTTACTGAATATATACCGTTAGTGGTGCTTTCTGTATTAAACGGCGAAGATGTAAGCAAATAACCGACATTGATAGGATATGCTGAATAATTAATCGTCACATCATCCACCCTCGGTGTATATGCCGTATTTGCAGTAGAGATGTCCAGCTGATATCGCGCGTACTGATTGCCGTCGAATGAAGCGGGGATCACATGGCGATTTGTTTGTCCCACCTGCACGGGAAGCGCGACATAATTCCATGTCGCGTTGTCGGTGTTTGCCGCCATCTTCACACGCGAGCCGCCGGTGATCGCAAGCGAGTGTTGACCTCCCGCCGCAATGGCGGTTGCATCGGAGATGCCCGATACCGTCACCGGCGTCGTACGCTGGATCTCTGTCCCGTCCCCGAGCTGGCCGTAAAGTAAGTTCCGGCCCCATGCTTTCATGGTGCCGTCTGCCAAGAGCGCAAGCGCATGTCCTGCGCCATTGATGTCGCCCCCCGCCGCCACCGCCACCGCAGTGGAGATGCCCGATACCGTCACCGGCGTCGTACGCTGGGTCGTCGTCCCGTCGCCGAGCTGGCCATAGGTGTTGGAGCCCCATGCTTTTATGGTACCGTCGGCAAGA
>JBBTYM010000151.1:0-2190 GCA_038061765.1 Patescibacteria group bacterium | reverse complement strand
GCCCTCTTGGATTCGAACCAAGGACCCTCGAGGTATAAGCTCGATGCTCTAACCAGCTGAGCTAAGGGCGGTGCCTCGCTAGCGTATCACTTTTGCTACCGCAGGAGCAACCCGCTTATCGAACATGCCGGGGACGATTTTATTTGCCGTCGGCTTTTTCACGAGTGCGGCGATGGCACGCGCGGCGGCGAGTTTGTGCTTGTCGGTGATTTTGGATACCTTGTGGTCGAGTGCGCCGCGGAAAATGCCCGGAAACGCGAGTGAATTGTTGATTTGGTTGGGATAATCCGAGCGTCCGGTACCGACGATTTTCGCTCCCCCGCGAAGCGCCTCCTCCGGCATGATTTCCGGTGTCGGATTCGCCATAGCGAGCACTATCGCGTCTTTGTTCATGAGCCGGATATCTGCGGCAGTGGCAAGTCCCGGTCCGGAAACACCGAGCAATACATCCGCATCCACGAGCGCTTCGCGCAATCCGCCTTTGATGCCGTCGGGATTGGTGAATGAAGCGAGTTGTTTCTTGTGCGACTCGGGTCGTGTGCTGTCGATAATTCCGCGGCTGTCTATCATAATAATGTGCTCGGCACCGGCGACTTTGAGAAGCTTCGCTATCGCCGTTCCCGCCGCGCCCGCGCCGGAGATGACGATGTGCGCGGTCTTCATATTTTTCTTGACCACCTTAAATGCGTTGATGAGCGCGGCGAGAACGACGATTGCCGTACCGTGCTGATCGTCGTGCATGACGGGAATATCCAATTTTTCTATGATACGGCGCTCTATGTCGAAACATTTCGGCGCACCAATGTCTTCCAGATTGATGCCGCCGAACGCCGGTGCCACACGCAAGACCGTCTCCACTATTTCATCCGCATTCTGCGTGTCCAAGACGAGCGGTATCGCATCCACACCGGCGAAGCTTTTGAAAATCGCGCACTTCCCTTCCATCACCGGAAGCGCGCCAAGCGCGCCGATATTGCCGAGGCCGAGAACAGCGGAGCCGTCGGAAATAACCGCGACCATGCGCCCTTTCATCGTGTACTCTCGTGCGAGTTTCGGATTTTTCGCAACGAGACTGGAGACGGCCGCGACGCCCGGCGTATAGACGAGCGCGAGGTCGGCGCGATTGCGCACGGGGGCGGCAGGCTCAATCCTGATTTTTCCGCCAAGCTTTTTGTGCAAGGCGATGGCCTTCTTGTCGTTGCTGTTTTTCATAAAAACGCAGTATACCAAATGGAAACCCCCGACCGGCACGTGTGCCAGACGGAGGCTATTTCCCGAACATTTTCTCATACAGCACGAAGACGATGACTCCAAGGATCCCCGTTACGATGACTTGTGCGTACATGTACCACAAGCCCACGTATTCAACGAAGATGTGCAAGAGTGCGATGTTGAGGACGAAGCTGAGTGACGACACCTTCACGTACGGCCACGCATGCATGAGTAGCGGCGTGTGCTTGTCTTCAAATGCCCAGCGTTTCATGAGCCAGAAGTTCACCCCGTGCTGAGGTATCATCGCGATTGTTGCCGAAGCGATATACCAGTAGCCGAGGCCGTCCGTGAGTCCGTAGAGCGACCCATAGTACACGAGCAGTGTCGCGACGCCTGCGATTACAAACCGCATGACGCGACGGACGTCGTGCCAATGCACCCGCCTCATTGCTTTCTCCCACATGCGGTCGAGCCTGATTCGCTCAGACGTGCGAACAAGTCTCCGTGAAAGATGCGCTCTCCGCCCTCCTAAGTCAACACGTCCGACGGGCTTCTAGCCGCATTTTGGTCACTCAAGAAACTAAGCGACGATAGTTCCATGATTGAACTTCACGACGCCGCCGAACTAGAGGTGTATGGCTGCTGTGGCTATCGAGACCGCATACGCGATACGCAGGATGACTTTTTGGACCGCACCCGAGAACTTGGAGAGGTATGAGAGCAGTAACCCTCCAACATAGCCGCCCGCAAGTGAGCCGATTGACCACGGCAACCATACCGCAAACAGCAGGTTGCCTCCGTACCAGTGTGTGGCAACCGCAACGATTACCAGCATGAACTCAATGAATCGTGCCTGGATTTTCACGAGAGCTATCTCCGAATCAGCGGGATGTTTGAGGCGCACCAGAGCAACAAGAATAAGGCCGAGACCGGCACCAAACGTACCTGCGTAGAAACCGCAAACAAACGCGGCAAGGT
>JBBTYM010000150.1:0-5614 GCA_038061765.1 Patescibacteria group bacterium | reverse complement strand
AAGATCCTCATTATGAATCTTTCGAAAGGAAGAGTGGGGGAGGATTCGTCGATGCTCATGGGCGCAATGATAATCACGAAGATCCAGCAGGCAGCGATGTCGCGTATCGATATGGACGAAGAACACCGCCCCGATTTTTATCTCTATGTCGATGAATTCCAGAATTTCGCCACCGAATCGTTCGCGGGCATCCTTTCAGAGGCGCGCAAATACCGGCTCGACCTGACGCTCGCGCATCAATATATTGCACAGCTTGAAGAAGAGGTGCGTGATGCGGTGGTAGGCAACGCAGGGACGCTTATCACGTTCCGTATCGGCGCGGACGATGCGGAATTTTTCGAAAAAGAATTTTCGCCCGAGATCATGGCGCTTGATCTCGTGAATTTGCCAAACCAAAAGATCTATCTGAAACTGATGATCGACGGCGTAACCTCGCGCGCGTTTTCGGCAAACACATTGCCGCCTATCGCAAAACCGGAAAAAAGCTTTAAAGACGAGATCATCGAATATTCGCGCAAAACATACGGTACGCCGCGCAGCGTTGTGGAAGAACAGATCCGCGCGTGGAGTGAGCCGGTAGGAGTGGTATTTAGAGAACGAGAACCCGGTGGTCCGGCAGTAACAGATCTCGGTGAAAAAAGCGAACGGAAAACGGCGGAGAAAGGCGATCTGACATTTCATGACGCGACATGCGACAATTGCGGTAAGACGATACAAGTGCCATTCGTGCCCGATCCGAAGCGAAAAACGTATTGTAAAACATGTTTGCCGGCAATGAAGGCGCAAGCGGCAAAAAAGAAAGAAATGGCAACGGTTCAGCCGGAAGAAGCGCATCTTGAAATGACCATCCCCGCACCATCGGCATTATCGCTGAACGACGCGCTTCAGAGGGCTCCGCAAAAATTCACCGTGCGAAAAAGCGAAGCCGGCGCGGAAAAGAAACAGCGCAAGGGTCCCGATGTTGAGGGGTTGCGTGATATTCTTGCACACTCGCTCGAAGGGATGCGCCCCGCTCCGGCAAAACCGACACACGCCACGGAAGAAAAAAACACGATTACCCTCGAAGATATCTCAAAGTTTTAACCCGCTTTATTTTAGCGGAGGCATCTGCTATAGTGAAAAGAATGTCATTTTCTTTTCCTATATCCCGCGCGCTTGTGCTCGAATGTTTGAGCATATTTTTTTGTTTTCCGTTTTTTGCGTTTGGCGCGGTTTCAGGCGATGTGGTCATCAACGAAGTCGCATATGATCTGGAAGGGACGGACGATAAGCACGAATGGGTGGAGCTGTATAATGCTTCCGCCCAAGATATAGATATTACCGGCTGGAAGTTCAATGACGGTTCAAATCATATAGTGAACGCGCCGCCAAAAAACGGCGGGCAAGGGACGATGATCATTCCGGCGAGCGGATATGCGGCGCTTGCCGACGATGCCGCTGTTTTTTTAGCGGATCATCCCGGGTTTTCCGGTACGGTCATCGATACGGTAATGAGTTTGAACAATACGAGCGCGACGCTGACGCTTTTGGATGAAAACGGTACCGTGATAGACGTGGCGACATATCAGAAAGAATCGGGTGCGGCGGGGAATGGCATGACGCTTGCGCGCAGTGATGCGGGGATGTGGAAAGAAAGCGCGCACATAGGCGGATCGCCCGGCGTGCCAAACGGTACGACGCTCGCCTCACCAAGCGGCGCCGACGACATACAGACCTCATCCGCTTCGTCATCCTCGCCATCCGGTGTATTTTCGCAAACCACAGTGATCGCCGACGCGGGAAATAATATCGCCGCGCTTGCGGGAACCGAAGTGATTCTTGATGCTTCCCGCTCAACAGGAGGATCTCTTACATTCACATGGAATCTTGGCGATGGCATTGTTGCCTCCGGAGAAAGAGTTGCGCATTATTATCCGTTTGCAGGCACGTATATCGTCGTGCTTACCGCGACCGACGGACGCACCGCACACAGTGATCAGATAGAGGTGCGCATCTACCCTGCCAACATATTTATTTCGGAATTTCTTTCGGTGCCTCGCGAGGGGCAGAAAGGGTGGGTTGAATTGTATAACGGGTCCGAGCACATTGCCGATCTTTCGGGATGGGGCATCGGCACGTCAAAAACTGCTGCGGAATTTATATTTTCCGAAAATACTTTTCTTGCCCCGCGCGGATTTTTAGTATTACAAGATGACGTGCTCGGGTTTACGCTTCCCGCGCAGGGCGAGCTTTCGCTGTGGTATCCGTACGGGCAAGCGGCGCGGCGCATTGTGTATCAGGCGCCAGCACAAGGGCTTTCTATAGCGCTCAATGGCAATAATCAATTTTTCACGACCGCGAGTGTAACGCCGGGCGCACGCAATGTGCTGACTGCGAGCGCGCATGTTATCGCGCCGTCTTCTGCCGCTTCTGCTTCCGCCATTAAAAAAGGAAATGCACTGCTTGCGATTTCCGCGCAAGAAGTGAAAAATGTTCCCGCGGAAAGCTTTACTTCTCCCGTTGCGATGGCGGAATCAATTAATGTTCCCGAGGAAAAAACAATAGAGCAGGACAACAGCGCCGCGCCAACGGCGCTTGCCTCGCGCGCGTTTGGATATAATATTTATTTTCTGATTGCGGGAGCGCTTGGGTTTCTGATATGGATCGCACTCCGAAGGCGCCCCGCACCGGTGACAGAAGAGGAAGGCATGCAATAAAGAAGCGACATCTATGAAAAGAAGTATTTGGAAGTACAAAAAAATTCATATGGTCGGCGTAAAAGGCGTTGGTATGACCGCGCTTGCGCAGGTGCTTACGGCAAACGGATTTTCAGTGAACGGCTCCGATGTGCAGGACGAATTTATGACCGACGAGGTGCTCGCCCGGCTTGGTGTGGCGGTCACTGATTTCTCGGCGCAAAATATACGCAATAATGATGTGGTAGTGCATTCAAACGCGTATAGCGAAGAAAATAACGAAGAAATAAAAGCCGCAATAGATGCGCACACACCCATTTTTTCTTACCCCGAGGTCGTTGCGGAGTTGTTCAACGCGCATCATGGCATCGCGATAGCGGGAAGTCACGGGAAAACCACCACGACGGCAATGCTCTCGCACCTTTTGCATTACGCACAGCGTAATGTGACCGCGATCGTCGGTTCGAAAGTGATCAATTGGGGATGCGGCGCGCTTGCGGGCGATCTGAAAAACACGGACGCGCTTTTTGTGCTCGAGGCCGATGAATACAAAGAAGCGTTTTTGAATTATCATCCGAAAGGCGCGATCATCACCAATATCGATTATGACCACCCTGATTATTATCGCCGACCGGAGGATTATCAGGCGGCATTCGTGAAATTCGCCGCGTCTATCGCGCCGAACGGGTTTTTAGTGATTGGTGATAGCGATACGGCGCTTTCAGAAATAGCTCGCAGTGCGGCGTGCAAGGTGATCGTGATGCGCAAAGACGATATGATGCACTTCGCGCTTCAGACGCCCGGAGAACACAACCAACAAAACGCGAATCTTGCGTATCGCGTAGCGCTTGAACTCGGCGTGCCGGCGCATAGCGCGCGCGAGGGACTCGAGGATTTTAAGGGAACGGCGCGCCGGCTTGAATATATCGGCGAGGCGCATACGGCGCCGGTGTTTGATGATTACGCGCATCACCCTACGGAAGTTAAAGCAACGCTCGGCGCACTGAAAGAGAAGTATCCTAAAAAGCGCATCATTGCCATTTTCCAACCGCACACATATTCGCGCACGAAGGCGCTTTTTAATGATTTCGCGCGTGCGTTTGAAGATGCGGACATCGTGGTGCTCGCCGGCGTGTACGCTTCCGCGCGTGAAAAGAAAGAGGGAAGCGAAAATGAAGTGGATATGGAGGCAATGACCGCGATGATCAATAAAGATAAAAAGAATAAGGCCGTTTTTATTGAAGATATAATGCAAATCCCCGCGTATATTTCAAAACGCCTTGGCGCCGATGCGGTGGTGGTAACGCTTGGTGCCGGGGATGTGTGGAAAGTGGGGAAAGCGCTCGTAGGGTAAAATTTTTATTTTGCTGTGTGCTCTGAATAAGCGGTTGATAACTTCTTTGACGGTGCTGTTCTCGCGGGAGGATAATATAGTGACCAAAGAATAGCCCAGAAGTCGTTATTATTCATGCTTTCGTATGTATGGCGATGAAGACAGCATTCTTATAGAAAGGGCTCAGAGAAGCGGCGAGTATTTCAGCGTTTTGTACAAAAAATACGCAGATCCTATCTGCAAATATGTTTTGCCGCGGGTCGATTTCGACAGGACTGTGGCCGAGGACATCATGCAAGATGTCTTTTTTCGCGCGTTTGAACACATAAAACAGTATGAATATCATGGAATTCCGTACAAGGCCTATTTGTTCACTATTGCCCATAATCTTCTCATAAATCATTATCGCGATAAAAAGACGGTCCAGCTTGAAGAAATGGGCGAAGACAGGGACCAGCACGGAGAAAAGTTCATTGATCATGTGGAAATGCGGATGGAAGCGCGGGAGATTTGGCACGCGGTCGACGCGTTGCCGCAGGGCGAGCGCGACACCCTGCTTTTGCGGTATAAACGTGAAATGTCGGTAAAAGAGATAGCAGAGGTGATGCACAAGACCGCAAATGCCGTGAAGCTCTCGTTATGCCACGGACGCAAAAAACTCGCCAAAGACCCTGGTATTTGCTGTATTCATAATGGCGGCCGCTGTTCCTGCGGCGGAAAATGCGCATGCCGTACGGGCGTTCTCGCGCATTTTGCGCGGGCATGACACCTTTTGTGCGTTAGCGTGTTCTATTAAGTACCAAAGGACGAACGGTCCTTTTTTCTTTTCTTGATTTCCTGCATTTCTGCCTTTTGCGTAAAAACGCGGGGCGGAATATGGGTGTTTTAAGTGTTCTCTGATATGGTGTTTTCTTTTAAAAATAAGCATTCGCTTACGCATAGGTCGATCCTCAAGCGAAGTAAAAAAAGTAAGAAAATAATAATAAATTATGAAAAAAATATCATTAATCCTCGGAGCACTCGCGTTGACGCTCATCGCTCTCCCGTTGTTTTCTGCGTTTGAGGCGCATGTCATCAATGTGACGGCGACGATCGAGAATGCGCTTTCCGTGCCGATCGAGGCGATCAAATTCGGTACGGTGTTTCCGCAGGAGTATCTGAATAAGCCGTTGGGCATATCGCTCTCCGGTTCGTTTTTAGCTGAAGACCGGGTTGACGATGTTGATTATATCATTCGCCAGAAGCCGAAATGCGGTGTAACAACACTCGACGGGCAAACATTAGTAGAGGGGAGTACGCAAACAGGGCATGTGGTTGTGGGTGATAATCCGGCGACGCAAGAAGTCGAACAGTATTGGATCGACTGCGGAACTGCGCCGATCGTATACGATGCAACGACGCACATGTACGGCCTGCTTCCTTCATTGTGTCCGTATATCTCGAAACATCCGGACAAAGTGAATGATCAGAGTGCAACCTCGACGAATGACGGAACCATGCCTTCATTCCATGCGCCGTTCGTCATCCAGAACAACGCGGTGGTGTGGAACGACACCAAGGGGCATCTTGCAAAGTCGGAATCCGACACCACGGATAACTGGATCAT
>JBBTYM010000149.1:0-1857 GCA_038061765.1 Patescibacteria group bacterium | reverse complement strand
GCGTGCATACGAGATAGCTGATATCCTTCGCGGCGAAGGCATCCCCGTGTTTATGGGAGGGGTGCATGTGACGTATCTCCCTGATGAGGCCCTCGAACATTGCGATTTTGTGCTTCGCGGTGAGGCAGACGAAACCATCGTTGGTTTTATCCGCGCACTTGAACGCGGAATCGGTTTTGAAGAGATACAGGGTCTCTCCTATCGAAGAGACGGCAAGATAGTTCATAACAGCACGCCGCCGTTCTGCGAGGACCTTAATGTTCTTCCATGCCCTGATTTTTCTGTGGTGCGCGGGCTCGAAGATGAGCCCTACAAAAAGCTGAGCATCGCGCCGATTATGACATCGCGCGGATGTCCGTATGACTGCCATTTCTGTTCGGTGACGGGAATGTTTGGTCAGAAATATCGTTTTCGTTCAAAAGAGAACGTGATCAAAGAACTCCGGATACATAAGGAGAGCGGCGGTACGTGGGTATTTTTTTACGACGATAATTTCTGCGCGAATAAAAATAGGACAAAAGAACTGCTCCGCGAGATGATCGCATGTGGTCTTACCCCGCACTGGACGGCACAGGTCCGCGTGGAGATCGCAAAAGACCAGGAGTTGCTTGACCTTATGGTGATGTCGGGATGCCACACCGTGTATATCGGCCTTGAGTCGATAAATCCGGAAACACTGGAGGCGTACAATAAGAAACAGTCCGTCGAGGATATAACGAACTGCATAAGGATCCTCCACCAGAAGGGCATTCGCATCCATGGGATGTTCGTGCTTGGGTCTGATCAAGACACGAAGCACACTATTGATGAGACCGTCAGGTTCGCGAAAAAAAATAAACTTGAGTCGGTGCAGTTTCTTATACTCACCCCACTGCCTGGCACCAAGTGCTATCGCGACCTTGAGCAAGAAGGACGCATTCTCACTAAGGACTGGAGCTTGTACGATGCGCATCATGTCGTGTATGAGCCGAAACTTATGACGTCGTATGAGCTTCAGACGTTGACGTTTGACGCAATGAAGAGGTTTTACTCGCTATGGGAGGCGATAAAGAGCATCACGCGCTTCAGTCTTTTTCATACTGGATTGAAGTTGTACGGGTACACTACGGTGAAGAAGTTCAAAAGGAACAGTGTTCATTTCGTCGAATTCCTTCGGCAATACAAGGCAGGCACGCCGTTTGTGATGCCGCCGCAAAAAACCGCGGAGGACTTCAGAAAAAAACTCCACACACACAAAAACACTTCGGGGAAATAACCCCGAAGTGTTTTCATTGATATTGAATAGTATCGCCGCTTGGTGTACAATTTTTTCGTATTATAATCATACGGCTATGAACACAAAAAACATTATCATCGTGAGTATTGTTGTCGCGTTCGCCATGCTTGTGTGGGGCGCAAGCGTTTGGTTTTCACCGCAAGAAACTCCGGTGCCGCAGGGAGAAGTTGATACTCCTCCAGAGAAAGTCGCCGCCACAAGCACGCAGGAAGTGGCGTCAGTTGCTACATCAACTGAACCGGTGGTGATAAAAGAACGGCCGAAGAAAGAACCGGCGCGTATCATGCTCACTAAAACGCAGTTTCCGTATACTATTTCGGTCGGCAAAACTCCCTGTGGCGATACGATCGGTTCGTTTGATGTGGTAAGCACCGACCCATCAAAAGAATTGTATTGGGGGATGACAGGCGCAATGCCGATATGGCTCGCGTTTTCCACGGTAGAGGGAAAAACCCCCGCAACCGTGGATATGTCGTTTAATTGCATTATGTCAGGCGCGGAAGAAACAATCGACTGGGGGTTTGTGGTGGTGGAGAAAACAAAAGAAGATTTCCTTCTGGCTTCGTCTACAAATCGGAGAC
>JBBTYM010000148.1:0-6422 GCA_038061765.1 Patescibacteria group bacterium | reverse complement strand
TCTGGGCATTGTTTCCTTTTGCCATAAAAATATAAGCGTGTTAATGCTAAAAAATTATGCTTGGTATGCTACAAAGGAAAATGCTTGGAATACTTCCCGACAACCGGAAGCGGCTCTTCTTTGCCTTTCACGGCATTGATGATGCCGATGATGGAAAGAATAAAGGTAGCAAGGTTGATGATGCTGAACAGCGGCCATAGTTGCCACATCATCATACCAAGAACCCACGCGCCAACCTCGATAACAAACAGCACGAGTCCCTGGGCAATATGAAATTTCACAAAAGCGTCGTCTTTGGCGGTTACATACGAAACAATGACCAACGGCCCGATATATGCGAGCACCGCCATAAGCACGTTCTTTTCACTGGTTTTTTTCGGAGCGCTCCCCTCGGCAGGCGTGCCGGTAGCTTGAATATCCATAGTATGTTTTTCTTGTTTTTATTAATAAACTACTCCCTGCCACTATTATATGCTATAATAGTGCGCATGGAAACAGTTATCAAAGCAGACATCTTTTTTTTCATTACGAGCATCTTTGTCATCTTTCTTACGGTGGGCTTTGCGGTCGCGCTTATCTATATCATTCCCGTCCTCAAAGATATGCGTCATCTTTCTGCGCTCGCGAGAAAAGAAGGAGATAAGCTCGCGGAAGACCTCGATGATCTGCGCGCCGCGGTCAAAGAAGAAGGCATGAAAGCAAAATCCATCTTCGGCTACTTTCTCGCTTTGTTTATGAAACGACAAAAGATCGGTCGGAAGAAAAAAGAGCTTAAATAATTAATTGTACATATGAAAAAACCAGCAAAAAAGCCGGGTCACGCAGTCAGTAAGACAGCAGTAGGAGCAGGGCTTGCCGCGGTTGCGGCAGCAGTCGCCGGCACATACTTCCTCTACGGCTCAAAGAACGCGCCAAAACACCGCAAACAAGTCAAAGCATGGTCACTCAAAGCGCGCGGAGAAATACTCGAACAGCTTGAAAAGCTTTCTAAAGTAGACGAAGCAGCCTATCACAAAGTCATCAAGCAGGTAGCAAGTAAATACAAAGCACTTAAGCGCCTTGATGCGAAAGATGTGGTGGAATTTGCCGAGGAATTAAAAGGACACTGGAAAGATATCGCAAAAGAAATCACACGCGCCACTGCCGCTTCCCGCCCCGCAAAGAAAGCCCCAAAAAAGAAATAGCGCGTCACTTCACCAGATACAAAAAACCCGATGGCATTGCCTTCGGGTTTTTTTATTGCTTATATGAATTTGAAATACTCAAGCACGGGCTTGATGTTGGGCGCAACATCATCGGGAAGATCGTTCACAGCGAACCACTTCCATGCGGTGATCTCGTCGCCGGGAGTGATGTCTCCCACTCTCTTGGCAAGAAAATGAACGAGGATCACATCGACCCCCTCTTCTCCCGGCTTCTTCACATGCATAAGATAGGGCCGCTCATCGATAATATCGATGGCAAATCCCATTTCTTCCTTCACTTCTCTGCGCGCGTTTTCTGCAAGATCAGTGGTGAAATCTTCTACCTTGCCTCCACAGAACTTCCAGAAGCCGTCCTCTCCATTCTTGTTTAAAAGAACTTTGCCGTTTTCCACAATTACCGGCCCCGAAGCGATGATTATTTTTGTCATAGCTTTCTCCATAGCAATACCTCCTATTTTATATTATTATACTCTATACTAACCGATGTGTCAATTATTATCAATGACGCACAAAAAATAAAAAGCCGCCAAGTTTTTAACACATTGGCGGCTTCGTTTTTTCTCCTTTCTCCCTATCCTAAGAGGATTTTTATTTTTTCTTTTGCTCCGCAGCTCTTAATCTTGGCTTCTCGTCTTTGCGCATAGCGTTAATCTCCTCCTCCACCGCCGCTGTCGCATCCGCTGCCGGAGTCCGAACTCCCGGAATCAGAACCACCACTATAGGAGCTGGTATCCGGACCGCTGTCATTCTGACTGTCGCCGGAATGATCGCTCGAGTGTTTGTCGTCTTGACTCATCGCTGACCCCACTATCGCGCCGAAAGGGTCTCCACCGATGATCGTTCCGAGAATGGGGTCTCCTGTTATACTCCCCACCACAAGTGAAGTCAGAAAGTCGCTCGTGCTGTCATAATAGACCGTCCCACCCGTGAAATGACACTGATGATCGCCGGACACCTCTTTCCTGCAATGCTTGCATACTTTCTTTTTCATACAACCCTCCTTCTGCATTTAGTGTTTTGCATACTGTTCTATCCGCAAGCACAACCGCAAAACCGCTGTTCACACTTATCACACCAGGTGCATTCTCTTCTCTTGATGAGGTTGCCGCCGCACCCAAGGTGAAAACCAACCTTCCTTTCTTTGTTGGGATCCCGATACTTCTCCTCCAGTTTCTTTAAGGCATCAAGGACAGCAACATCAAAATCTGTCCCGTCTATCCCATCTTCTACTAAAACATGGAGATAGTATTGTTTTAGCAGGTCGATCCTCTCCTCCCGCGTGACATTATCCTCGACGTGCTCGGTGTGTATGACCATACGCCCCTCCTTTGTTTGTGGTTTATATATTCACTTTTCAAAGAGCAACAACATCACTGTGCGTTTTCTATATCACACATAAACTCATTTGTCAATTATTTCATACCGAGAAAATAAAAAGCCAGGGATGTTTTATCCCTGGCTTTTTGATGCGTTTTGCTATACTACTTCGGGAATTTAAATCCCCGGGGTATGACCCGTATTCCGCTGTCGTGATCGATAACGATCCCGCGCTTACGGTCTTCTTCTTTTGAAAACCCGACTCTCGCGTGCGGAGGGATGATGACATCTTCGCACACAATGGCGCGCGATATCTTAGCCCCCTCGCCGATGACCACCCGGTCGAAAAATATGCATTCCTTTATTTCAGAGCCGTAGTTCGCTATGACCCTTCTCCCGAGCACGGAATGCACAACGGAAGCGCCGTCAAGAATATCTCCTCCGCTAAAAAGAGAATATTCCACGATAGACCGCCGTGCAGGCTTTGCGGGCGGCTCCTTATCGGGAGGAGTCATGATCGGCCACTCGTACGAGTACAAGTTCAGCGCGGGGTTTTCTCCCGCAAGATCCATATTGGCCTGATGATAAGAGCTTATTGTTCCCACATCGACCCAATATGGCCTTTCCTGGTCGGGCACTTTGTTCTCGGCGAAATTGTACACATACACGCCGAGCCCGCCTCGTATCATGGCAGGGATCACATCGTTCCCGAAATCATGCGAAGAAGTGAGGGTACTAGCATCTTCCGTGAGAACATCGCGGAGGATCTTTGCGCCGGCAATGTAATTGCCCATGCTGGCGTAGCAAAATCCCGGCCTTCCCGGGATCTCGGCAGGGTGCTTTGGCTTCTCCTGAAAATCAATCACTTTGCTGTTTTCGTCCACGACGATAACGCCGAATCTTCCGGCGGCCTCGTGCACGGGAAGCTCCATTCCGCAAATGGTGAAATCTGCTTTTTTCGTGTCGTGAAATTCGCGCATTTGGCTCACGTCAAATTTAAAGATGTGGTCGCCGGCGAATATCGCGACAAGGTCAAAGCCGTCGATCTGAGACAAGTTCTGGTGCACTGCGTTCGCAGTGCCCGTATACCACTCACCGCCTATCTGCTGCTGCGCCGGAATGACCTCCACATAATCCTCGGTGTTCGGTCTCCTCGGCCAGCACATTGATACATGCCGGATAAGCGGCTGGCTAATGTACTGTGTAAGCACCTTTATCGTATTCAATCCGGAATGATAAAGGCTGTACAACGCCGGGTCGATGATGAGCCATTTCCCTCCGAACGGCACTGCCGGTTTTGCGCGATCGGACGTCAGCGGCCGTAAGCGACTTCCGCTTCCTCCCGCAAGCAAAAAAGCTATCACATCGTCCATCCTTTTTCTTCTCCTCATGATGTCCTCCTTGTATTGTGTAAAGGTTTTTTGTATTCAATTATCAAAAAGCACACGGAAAATCCCGTGTGCTTTTTATATCATAAATTATCGCATCTGTCAATTCCCTTTTTGCAGCAAAATCAGTCGTTTCAGCCGTTCATCTATTACTTCATCGATCTGCAAATGCCGAGGAAAAACGCTGTCGTTTTCAATGTCGTCGCTTTGCGATGGTAAAATAAAAACATTCCCACTTTTGGGATATTCTCCAAGCGCCACCTTCATTCCTTCACTCTCAAATCGCTCAACCAATGCATCTATAGGAGTCGCATAGCCGGGAAGCTCTGCTTCTGCGGATTTCAGGGTTGCGTAAGATTCCGGGTCAATACCGGGAAACGGAAAACTCTCTTGGCTTTCGCTAAGCTCTCTGGCCAGAGCAATGAGCTCTCCTTTTTTCTGCTCTTTCTCGCTCTCTTGAATTTGTTTTGTCGGGTCTTCGTTCATACCTATTTCTTCTTTCCTTTTTTCTTCTTAGCTTCAAGCATAAGACGCTTTATTTCCAGCCGTTTCTTGGTTTTGTGAGAATGAGCTGCTCTCCCTTTTACAATGCCCGTTTTTCTTCCCATATATGTATGTGATTAATTAACTATTCCCTAAGCATAGCAGAACGGGCTGGAAATTGCGAGCGTGGGATAAGGCGCCTACCTTAAGCACATTAAGAAAGCAACACGCCGCCGTCCACCACGATCTGCGATCCGGTCATATAGCTTGCGAGATCAGAAGCAAGAAAGAGCGCAACCTTGCCGATATCGTCCGGCTCCCCCATGCGCTTCAAAGGGATCTTTTCCATAAATTTCTTAAGTATCGCTTCCATATCAGGCGTTACCGGCATACCGGCTCCGGTGCCTGGCGTAGCAATACCTCCGGGAGCAATAGCATTCACTTGAATATTATGCGGTGCAAGTTCTAAAGCAGTGTTTTTTGTGAACCCCCAGAGACCATGCTTTGAGGCATCATACACCGCCAACCCAACCGACGAAGGATGGAGCGCATCAATCGAAGTAATATTGATGATCTTCCCACCCCTGCCTTGTTTGATCATTATTTCCCCCGCCGCCTTCGTAAAAAGAAAAACACTTTTCAAATTAACCGCTATGATCTTTTCAAAATCTGCCACTCCCATATGCATCACGGGGGCAATCGGATAGATGCCCGCATTATTTACAAGAATATCCAATCCCCCGTATGTCGCAACGGCAAAATCCACCGCGCCCTTCACCTGTGCTTCATCGACAACATTTGTTTTTATAAATGCCGCTTTCCATCCGTTATCATTTATTTTTTTAACCGCCGCATTACCAACCTCTTCGTTTACATCAGCAATGACCACGTTCGCCCCGGCTTCGGCCAAACGGCGGGCAATACCAAAACCGATGCCCATAGCACCGCCGGTGATGATAGCGGTCTCTCCATTCAAACCTACAAGCTGTGAAATAGTTTGCATAGTTTTACATTAAATTCTCTACACTTATATTATACACCTAAAAAAGAAAAAACACCTTGAAAAGGTGTTTTTTCTGTATCACACTCCGTACTGGCGCGAACCGAAAATAGAGCGTTCGAACCTATAAATTGTGACGCAAACAAAGATAAAACCGAGGTTTTTCCTCGGTCTGTCCTACTCTGCTCCGCGGGTAGGATTCGAACCTACGACCAAGCGATTAACAGTCGCCTGCGCTACCACTGCGCCACCGCGGAATGTATTTTCTCACAAATTCTCTACCACGATAACTCTTCAACTGTTTCTCTCGCGCAATTGCGTCTTTCCTTGTCTCAACATTCTCAGAATAAACCAAAACCCACTCCCCATCAAATCTTGAAGTATAACCTCCAAGAGTATGCTCATTATGTAATTGCAATCGCTCTAATAAGCTCTCCGTTTGTCCAATGTAGATTTTATGGTGCTTCTGATTATAAATCGCATAAACTATGAACATGTGTGCTTCTACTAAGCGCTCACCGACCAATGAAAGAAGACATTCCCTGTGCTACCTCCGCCAGCTGGCGGAGCGCCACCGCGGAATATGTTTTCCAAAGAACTCACGCTCTCAACGATGCTTGAGGAGCGTATGTCTACGGTGAAAAATATTCATTTCAAATACACCGCACACATACGCCTCTCATTCTTCGTCCCGGAGGGCATCTCCGCCACCGCACGCTTGCGCGCAGGATAGCGGAGTGCTCCACGGTAATTCCCGGCACCGGTGTCGGCCGACATTGCGACCGATCGGCTGCCGAAAAACAAGAATGGAAAGAACAAAGCGTATCAATTATATACTTTTTTGGCAACCCTGCGCAATGCAGTCCTAGTATCCTTCCAATTTATGGAGTTTCTTATGCGCGCGGATCTTTTCAAGCGCCTTCGCTTCGATCTGACGGATGCGTTCCCGCGTCACGCCGAACTCCTTCCCTACTTCTTCAAGCGTATGCGTAATGCCGTCTTCAATGCCAAACCGCATATGCAGGATCT
>JBBTYM010000147.1:0-8666 GCA_038061765.1 Patescibacteria group bacterium | reverse complement strand
GCACCTTAAGTACGAGATCCTCGCCATCGGCACCGTCTTTGAACTGACCTCGCCCAAACTCTCCATGCTTCATAAAGAATTCTCTTTTGTGCCTGAACTGCGCGAGCGCGTTGAGGTCGGAAATACCCTCGAAATACACGCTCCCGCCTTTGCCGCCATCGCCCCCGGCAGGCCCGAGCGCCATGAGATTTTTGTTGAATGACACGGATCCTCTCCCGCCGTCCCCCGCTTTTATTTTAATGGTGACATCATCGATGAGCATATAGAGAAGTAAATAGTACTATGTATAAGTATACCAAAGTACCAGATACAACACGAATAGACAAGTACTGCGCTTTATGCGAATATTTAGATAATGCCTCACTTCGAAGAACGGCTCAAAAAACTGAACGACCAGCAGCGCAAGGCCGTCGAAACGGTTGAGGGACCAGTCATGGTCATTGCGGGTCCCGGAAGCGGCAAGACAGAGCTTTTGAGCTTGCGCGTGGCAAATATCATCCGCACCACCGATACCGCGCCCGGCAATATCCTCTGCCTCACGTTCACCGATGCCGCGGCATTCAATATGCGCGAACGCTTGAGCGGCCTTATGGGGCGCGACGCGTATCGCGTGGCGATCCATACGTTCCATAGTTTCGGTGTGGAGATCATCAACCGCTACCCCGAATACTTTTATAACGGTGCCACGTTCGTCCCGGCAGATGAGATCACACAGACCAAAATACTCGAAGACATCTTTTCCGATCTTCCGCATAATAATCCCCTCCGGTCGCAGCATGACGAAAAATTCGTCTATCTCAATCCCGTAAAAAAAGCGATCGAGTACATCAAAAAAGCAGGCCTCTCACCCGCGGAATTTAAAACGATCGTCGAGGAAAATAAAAAAGCGGCGGCGTTCGCCGATCCGATCATCCAATCTGTCTTCAACGACAGAATATCGAAAAAAATGTTTTCATCCGCGCGCGAAGCGGCGCGTGTCATTTCAAATTACGAATCCTCTCCCCTTCCCGGCTCTTTCAAATCCCTCACTGCGGCACTGGCGGATTCGCTTGCCGAGGCGCTTGATGACGCCGAAGAACAAGATGCCACCGGTCCGCTGACCGCGTGGAAAGACGGCTGGACAAAGAAACATGATGACGGACTTCGCCATCTGGCCGACGCATTGAACGCGAAAAAATTCGACGCGCTCGCGGATATCTATGCCACATATATGGAGCGCCTGCACAAAGAAGGATACTACGATTACAACGACATGATCTTGGATACCATTGCGATGCTCGAGAATAATCTCGGCGTGCGATTGGACCTGCAGGAACGCTACCAATATATTCTTGTCGATGAATTCCAAGATACCAACGATGCGCAGATGCGTTTGCTTCGCCTGCTTACCGACAACGACGTGCACGAGGGCCGACCGAACATCATGGTCGTGGGCGACGACGATCAGGCGATCTATAAATTCCAGGGGGCGGAGATATCAAATATTCTTGATTTCCGAAAAACATATCGCGATCCGTCGCTCGTGGTACTCAAACGCAATTATCGTTCCACGCAGGCGATCTTGGATGTCGCGCGGCATATTATAAAAAAAGGCGTGGCACGGCTTGAAAATATTTCCACAGAGATGCAGAAAGAATTGATCGCCGCGAATGCCGGCTTGAAAGAAGGCGCGATCGCACATAAAGAATTTTCGTCGCGCGACATGCAGCATCAGTGGATCGCGCGCGAAGTGAAAAAGGTGCTTGCACAAGGAATTCCCGCACAAGAGATCGCCGTCATTGCGCGCAAGCATAGCGACCTTGAAGCACTCGTGCCGTATTTCCACTCGGCAAAGGTCCCTGTTGCGTACGAGCGCCAGCAGAACGTGTTGCGCGAACCGCACATCTTACAACTGGTCGCTATGGCGCGATTCGTCGACTCGATCATGCGCAAACGCGAAGATGCCGACGATTGTTTGCCCGAAATATTGAGCTTTCCCTTCTGGAATATCCCGCGCGCGACCGCGTGGGAGATTTCCGTCACCGCGCATAAAGAACGCATGCCATGGCTTGCGGTGATGCGCAGATCGGGCGGACAACTTGCCGCCATCGCCGATTTCTTCATCGATTGTGGCGCCCGTGCGACATACGAGACCGCAGAAGAGATACTGCATGAATTGCTCGGCGGCCCTCAAGAGATCATTCCTCATGATGACACGGAGGAAGAGATATTCGTACGCCACGATATGTTCAGTCCGTTCCGTTCGTATTATTTCAACAAAGAAAGTTTCGAAAAACATCCCGCGCAGTATCTGCAATTTTTATCATCACTCCAGTCGTTCGTCGGTGCGCTGCGCGAATATCATCGCGGAAAACCGGTGATGGTGCGCGATATGCTTGAGTTCGTCGACATGCATGAGACGAACAATCTTCCCATCAACAACACCAGTCCGTTCGTGAATGATGCGCGTGCCATTCGGCTCATGAGCGCACATAAAGCCAAGGGGCTTGAATTTGAAGCGGTATTCGTCATCAACTGCCAGGAAGATGTATGGGCGGACACGGGCGGTGGCAGGGACATCGCGCTTCCGTCTAATCTTCCCATCAGTCCCGCGGGCGACACGCTCGACGACCAACTCCGTCTATTTTACGTCGCTTTGACGCGCGCAAAACGTCTTTTGTATCTCACCTCATATCACGTCGACCAGCGCGGAAAAGAATCCGCAAAGCTCGGCTTTTTGACTCCTGAGGAAGGCGCGCCACAATTATTCCCGTCAGAGACCGTCGCCGTTGCCGACATGGAAAGAACGCCCGAAGATCTGCTTTCCGCCCAATGGAGCGCACGCCATGCGGGGCCATTCGTGCCGGATGAAAAGGCGCTGCTCGCTCCATTGCTTGAAACATATCAGCTGAGCGTTACGCATCTGCAGAATTTTTTAAATATCGCAGACAGCGGGCCTCTCGCATTCTTTGAAAAAAATCTTCTCCGTTTTCCGGAACCAAAGACCGCAAGCAGCGCGATGGGTACTGCGATGCACGGCACCATTCAGCGCGTATATAAACACCTGAAGAGCGGAGGAGTGTTGCCGGCAACGAACGACGTGCTTGCATGGTTTGATGAACTGCTGTTTCATGAACGGCTGAATGAAAAAGATCATGCGCACATGCTCGTACGCGGTCGTGATGCGCTCAAGCGATTTTACGAAGAAAAAAAGAGCTCGTTTTCCACGTCCGCTATGATCGAATTCGATTTTAAAAATCAAGGGGTTGTGGTGGGTGATGCGCATCTCACGGGCAAGATCGACAAGATCATTGTGGCGGACGGCGCGATAACGGTATCCGATCTCAAAACAGGACGAGCGATAAAAAACTGGTCACCAAGCGATCCGTACGACAAGATCAAGGCATGGAAGTACCGCCGTCAGCTTGCGTTCTACAAGCTTCTTATCGAACATTCGCGCGAATTCGGAGGGAAATATACCATGAACAACGGGGTCATCGAATTCATGGAACCGCTCAACGACCAGATCGTCGACCTTCCCGTCACAATAGAAAAAGACGAGATCGAGCGCATGGAAGCACTTATCTCCGCGGTATACAAAAAGATCAAAGCGCTTGATTTCCCTGATGTGTCGCAGTACTCGCAAGATCTCAAGGGTATTATCGCCTTTGAAGACGACCTCTTACGAGACGCAGGAACTGTTCAGTAGATAAAATTTATGCTACTTTAAATTACAAAATGTCAGATGCGAGGCGCGCCGAGTATCGAAGCTGAAGCTGTACTATACGTAGTACAGCGAGGCGAGACACGGAGGCGGAACGAAGCAGATGGCGGTTTGTAATTCAAAGTATGCTATAATTTCCCACATGGAACGCACATACATCAAAGATCTCAAAGATAAAATAGGGCAAGAAGTGCGCCTCGACGGCTGGGTCAATATCCGCCGCGACCACGGCAAGCTTATTTTTATCGACCTGCGCGACGCAACCGGCATGGTGCAAATGGTCGCCTTGCCCAATCACGTCGACGCGCACGGCGTCGCCAGTACCATCCGCCCGGAATGGGTCATTGAAGTAACCGGAAATGTGAATGCCCGCCCTGAACGAATGGTAAATAAAGACGAGCAGAACGGTACCATCGAGCTGGAACTTCTTTCTATGACGGTGCTCAACGAAGCGCAAACTCCCCCGTTTGACATCCAATCAGACGGCAAGGAGATCAACGACGAAATACGCTTAAAATACCGCTACCTCGACCTCCGTCGGCCACGAATGCAAAACAACATCAGAACGAGGGATAAGATCGTCTCGTTCTTTAGGGACTACATGCATGCGAACGGATTTGTGGAAATAGAAACGCCTATCATGATGAAAGGGACGCCCGAGGGCTCCCGCGAGTACGTCGTACCGTCGCGGCTGGAGCACGGCAAATTTTACGTACTCCCCCAATCGCCCCAGCAGTTCAAACAACTGTGCATGGTCGCGGGTTTTGAAAAATATTTTCAAATCGCCCGATGCTTCCGCGATGAAGACACGCGAGGCGACCGCCAGCCCGAATTCACCCAGCTCGATTACGAGATGTCGTTTGTCACGCAAGAAGACATTCTAGAATACACCGAGACAATGTTCATCGAACTCATAACAACGCTCTTCCCTGAAAAGAAGATATCGCAAACCCCGTTTCCGCGCATCACATACGCGGAATCAATGGAACAATACGGCTCGGACAAGCCGGATATGCGAACGAACAAGGAAGACCCTCATGAGCTTGCATTTACATGGGTGCTTGATTTCCCGATGTTTGAAAAGGACAAAGAAGGAAATATCGGCGCGGCGCATCATCCGTTCTGCTCGGTGAAAGAAGAAGATATGCCAAAGTTGATGAAAGGAGAGGATCTGTATTCTATCCGGGCCAATTCGTATGACCTCGTACTCAATGGATACGAATTAAGTTCAGGAAGCATAAGAATTCACAAAGCGGATATCCAGCAAAAAGTATTTGAACTACTCAACATCAGCAAAGAAGATCAGGAGAAAAAGTTCGGCCACATGATCGAAGCGTTCAAATACGGCACGCCTCCGCACGGCGGGTTTGCGCCCGGCATCGACCGGCTGGTGATGATCTTGCAAAATGAGCCGAACATCAGAGAAGTCATTGCATTTCCTAAGACAGGCGAAGGAAGAGACCCGATGATGAACGCACCATCAGAGATCGACCCCAAGCAACTCAAAGAACTCGGCTTGCAGATAAAACAATAAGAAAAAGCCCCTTGTTCGTTTGAACAAAGGGCTTTTTTGTTTCTACGCCTTCTTCTCGGCCACCATCACCTGATAGTTGCCGAGCAGATAGGTTTTTCTTCTAAATTTCCATTCCTCATGCGTACATTCACGCAAAACTTTATGAGGGTCAAAAAGACCCCACATTTCTTTTGCGTATGGCTCAAAAGCGCCGAAGAAAAAAATACCAAGCACCTTTAATATGCGGGCATGTGGCTTATGAAATTCACCGAAGATGATCCTTCCGCCGGGCTTGAGCACTCGTGCCGCTTCTGTGAGTGCCATTACCTTTTTTTTATACGGCAGCTCGTGGAGAAGAAAGAATCCGATTACGCAGTCGAAGGATCTGTCTGATTGGGGAAGCTGGGTGGCATCTCCCTCGACAAACTCGTATCGGGTCGCGCCACACAGCGCCTTGACCTTATCACGGCTGTTGTCGAGTTCGTTCTTGATGATATCGGTGATCACCACTTTTTTAGTATTCATGCATTCCGTAAGGATGCGCTCGGAGAGATTTCCAAACGCACAGCCCACCTGCAGGATCTCCTTGTCATGCGTGGGCGAAGCGTTCGCCATCTTAATGACATCTCCTACCATCTTGCTGTAGTTCCCAAGCAGTACCAGGGACACCACCGACTGATGATCCGTCAACCAGATGAGAAAACGGCTTTTGTATATCCAGTAGATATAACTTGTTTCACCGTTGCTCCACATCTTTTGTATCATCAGTGACCCTCGCGTCGCGATGAAAAAATACATCCCTACCAATGCGGCACACGCGCCAGCGCCAAACATGAACAAACCAAACACTTCTTCCACAATAACTCCTCCTTTTTTTATTATTCAGTTTTAATGAGCAAATTTATCCTTGAGACGATACCAAAATGCTAATAAAAAAGCAACTCCCCCCATCTTACAACGCATCGAGATCAAGCGTTTCGTCGATACGTATCTTTTTTACAAATGACGGCACGTGACTCACCAAGATCATCGCGCCCTCATAGGTATTGAGCGCCTCGGCAATGAGCGGAATGTGCCGGAAATTGATATGATTGGTCGGCTCGTCTAATATAAGCAATCCCGGCCTCTCAAGCACAAGTCGCGCAAACGCGACCAGCCCTTTCTGTCCTTCCGATAGAGCTCCAATCTTTGTGCGCATACTGTCTGCTGTGATAAGAAAACCGGCGGCAACCGAACGCATCTCGTGCTCATCCTGCTTTTCCATAGCGGAAAAAAGAGAGTCGTACACGGTGTCTTCGAAATTCAAGGTGGAAAAATCCTGACGGTAATAACCGATTTTCACCCCGTGAGCCACGGATACTCCCGGTGATACGCCCTTTGCAATAACCTCGAGCAAGGTGCTCTTGCCGATGCCATTAGGGCCGGAAAGCAAAAGATGCTCATTCTTTTTCAACGAAATTTTTACTTTATGCGCTACGGGCTTATGATCTTTTAACGTGGTCAGCGATGTGATGCTGATGATCTCCCCTGTCAGATCTCGTTGCGCCGGGATATGAAACGAGCGGATCGTCCTGTCTTCTTTTCTCACATCAACCTTCTCTTCCTCAAGTCGCTCCGCTTTTTCGCGCATACGCTTGGCCACCATACGCATCCCGCCTCCTTTTTGCGCGAAAAAATTCGCCTTGTCCTTGTTTTCCTGGATCTCTTTTGCAAGTTGGGCATTCTTGCTGTTTTCTTTTTCAATGCGCACCGCAATATCCTTCATCACATCAAGATAATTCCCCACGTAGTATTCAATTTTTCTGGTAAACACATCAAGATATAAAACGCCGTCGGTGAATGCGTTTAAAAATCCTGAATCGTGCGAAATAACAATGACCGTCTTTTCATATTTTTTAAGAAAATCAGTGAGATGCGCGATGCCCGCCTTGTCCAAGTTATTGGTCGGCTCGTCAAGGAGTAAAATATCGGGGCTCTGAATAAGCGCGGACGCAAGCAAAAGGCGCGCTTGCTGACCACCTGAAAATGATTTGATGATCCTATCGTGGGGCGCCACAAGATGTACCACCTCAAGTACCGCATCGATCTTCGGGTCGATATCGTATATTTTCTTCGGGAAACATTTTTCGAAGAACTCCCGTACCGTCAGGTCAAGTTGATCGCGCGGGATGACCTGGCGCGCGGTGGCAATGGAAAGATCGGCATCAACACTCACCTTCCCCGATTCCGGCTTCGCGGCTTTCGTTATCAGAGAGAAAAGTGTGCTTTTGCCCGCGCCGTTTTGACCCATAAGCGCGAGTTTCATCCCCTGACGCACCGAAAAACTCACCTCATCTAAAATAGGTTTCGTATGTCCGTATTCAAAGGACACTTCGTCGAATCTGATAATAATTTCGTTTTGAGCCATTATTGTTCTCCATCCGCCAACCGACAAGGATGTTATAAATCACAATCCCGCCGAAACGCGGGACTTTGGGGCACTTCTTTCTCAATAAGACAATATACTAACACGTTTTTCCCAAAAAAGAAAGACCTATGCGCGAGATTCAATGAAAGCCAGCTTCTTTTCTCTCGACCAGCTTTTTATCTCGGCCTCCCGGCGGCGCGCTTTAATAAGTGTCTTCACGATTTCCGAATACACCAACTCCACCGGTCGACGTATTTTTGTATAATGCGCCCCCGCTTTTGCCGTATTGTGCTGTATGACCCTTTTTGCCAAGTCGTTGGTCGATCCGACATACAGAGTATCATCGGCGCATTTGAGAATGTAGACAAAATAATTCATGTGAAACGCGCTTTACCCTTAACTTCATATTACCAATTTTCAAGCGCGTATATATCCATCGCTATTTCTTCGTACGGGTGCGCCGCCTTGATCGCAGCGATCACTTTCCCTGTCACGTCGGGCGCGCAGGTCACTTCTATGCGCTCTTCTTCCACTTCTTCAAGTTTTCCTACTTCTCCAATGTGCGGATTCGCACCCGCCACCGGCAAAAACCGCCCCATCCCGCGCACTGAAAAACTACACAACGAATAATTGCCTAATTTCCCTCCGCCCGCTTCGCCGATCGCCGCACGTACCGCGTTCGCGTGCGTCAGCGGCACATACACCACAATCTTTTTCCACCCCGCCATTTCGTGAAATAGTTTTATCATAATTATTATTTATCTTTTCCCATCCCATTCATCGTGAAATTCTTTGAGATACGCCATAAGGAATGCGTGCCTTTTTTTCGCCATCGCCTTTCCTATTTTCGTATTCATGAGGTCTTTTAAATGCACAAGCTTTTCATAAAAATGATGTACGCTTGAATTCGTTTCCTTTTTATACTGTTCGAATGTCGCGTGCTTCTGCACTTTCCCGGCAGGGTTAAATATCGACTTCCCCTTGCTCCCACCATACGCAAATACTCGCGCAATGCCGATAGCTCCTAGTGCATCGAGCCGGTC
>JBBTYM010000146.1:0-2065 GCA_038061765.1 Patescibacteria group bacterium | reverse complement strand
TGCGGAAGACCGTACCAAAAACCAAACGACAACAGCACCGCCGCAAGCGCAAAATTCATCGCGACACCCGCAAGCACCACCGCGATACGCGTCGGCACGGAGCGTGTCGCGAAACTATCCGCGTCTCCCTGTCCTTCACCGTCCTCGCCGTGGATCTTCACGAATCCGCCAAGCGGAATAAGATTGAGCGAGTATTCCGTCTGCCCCCTTTTTACCGAGAGCATTTTAGGCGGGAACCCGAAGCCGAATTCATCTACGCGGATTCCTGATTTTCGTGCCACGATAAAATGCCCCCATTCGTGCGCGACGATGAGGAGTGCCAATATGCCGATAAAAAGTAAAATAGTGAGTGCGATCATATTATACCGTAAGAATCTCTTTTTCTTTTTTATCGCGCAATGCTTTTATTTTATCGTTATTGAACTCATCCACGATCTTTTGGATATCCTCTTTCGCTTTGAAAAAATCATCTTCGCGGAGCGTCCCTTCTTCTTTCATTTTCTGCACTTTCCGTATCGTATTTTCGCGTTCCTGGCGGATAGAAATGCGCGCTTCTTCCACTTTCTGATCAAGCAGTTTAATAAGCCCTGCGCGGCGTTCTTCGGTCAACGAAGGAAGCGTGAGCCGGATGATGTCTTTGTCGACGATCGGCATAATACCAAGCGGCGACTGCAAAATTGCTTTTTGGATCGGCTCAAGCGCGTTCTTATCCCACGGCTGGATCACGAGCAT
Organism: Patescibacteria group bacterium; assembly: GCA_038061765.1. GTDB lineage: Bacteria > Patescibacteriota > Minisyncoccia > GWC2-36-17 > WO2-46-25 > MEYI01. The sequence goes on along the minus strand of JBBTYM010000146.1, from coordinate 1,333 downwards.
CTGAGAAGAGGGGCAGGAAATGGAAGCGACTTGCACGAGCGGCATGGTCTGTCCGTAGTACTCAACCGTAATGCCCTCTACGAGCGCGGGCGATGCTCTGCCGGTACGCAACGACGCGGTTTCATTTTTAAAATGCTCCACGGTCTTCTCCATTTGTTCGCGCATGTGCTTTAGCTCACTTTGATACATAGTTTTATGGGTGTTGTTTATACTACCACACATTACAGAAAAATAAATACTCTGCCAAGACGCAGAGTATTTATAAAAACCGCTGTTTATTTCTTCACATTTTTCATCCCAAGGAAAATGCTTTGCGTGTCTTTTGGGTCTATAATGATATCGCTGATACGCTTTGGGGTAGCAAGCTTCTGCATGCTCCAATTGGTGCCGCCGTCAAGCGACTGGTATATCAGCGAGCCGACACCGACATGGATCTTCTGCGAATTTTTTGGGTCAACGGCAATAGAGTCGACGGGAAGCGCGTTCGGCGGAATAAGTATCTTCACGAATTCCCACGTAGCTCCCCTGTTCTCCGACCGCACGAGACCATTCGCAAGCGCAAGATACAAGACGTTCGTATTCCCCGGGTCCATCGCAAACATAATGACGTTGTTATACGCCGAGATTCGCGACAATTCGCGCGAAAACTCTTTCCATTCGCGTCCACCGTCGGTCGAACGGAACAGGCCGCGTCCGGTCAACACCGCGTAGATCTCCGAGGGGTTGTTCGGATTGATGACTAAATTCGCCACGGGACCCGTGAGCCATTTGACCACTTTCCATGTTTCGCCGGAATCTTCCGACATGAACACGCCGCCCTGCCCCGTTCCTATATATATGATATTGCTGAATGAAGGATGCACCGCGATCGCTCCCACCGGATAATTCTCAAGCTGGGAGATATATGTCTGCGTAAACGACATTCCGCCGTCGGTTGACTTCAAGAACACTCCGTATTTATTCTGGAACGACGCGATATACATGTTGTTCACATTGCGCGGATCCTGTACGACATCGAATACAATCGCGTTGTCGGCAAGAATACGGTTGCGGTCGAACATCTTTTCCCAATTCTGGCCGTTGTTCACGCTTTTATACAGACCGTCGCCTTCGGTTCCCGCGTAAATGATGTTGGAATCATCGTGATCAAGCGTCAGGTTCAACACGCTCACCGAGGGAATATTTTTCCCCGCATCGATCGCAATCTGGGGGAACCACGTCGTCCCGGCGTCGATAGAACGGATGATGCTTGCGCGGTCGATCGCTATTTCTCCTTGTTGGGGCGTCGTACTTTTATCCGCGAACGATTGAAACAACGGAAAAGACGCGATGA
>JBBTYM010000145.1:0-1431 GCA_038061765.1 Patescibacteria group bacterium | reverse complement strand
ATCGCGCGAAATACCAGCTCCGCGTCTTCTACGGTCTTGGTCAGCGGACCGATCTGGTCAAGCGAGGACGCCATTGCCATCACCCCATAGCGCGACACCGCGCCGTAGGTGGGTTTGAGCCCCACCACGCCACAAAACGACGCGGGCTGGCGAATAGACCCGCCCGTATCGGACCCGAGCGCGTATATTGCCTGGTCGGAAGCAACCGCCGCCGCCGAGCCGCCCGAAGAACCCCCCGGCACACGAGAGATGTCGCGCGGGTTTTTTGTCGGGAAGAACGCGGAGTTTTCGGTGGAAGAACCCATCGCGAATTCATCCATGTTCGTCTTCCCCATAAACACCGCCTCGTGCTCTTTTAATTTCCTGATTACTGTCGCGTCATAAGGTGCGACATAGTCCTTCAATATTTTTGATGACGCGGTTGTTTTATACCCTTTGATGAGAATATTATCTTTAATCGCTACAGGAATGCCTGCGAGCGGAGAAAGGTTGTTTCCGAATTGTATCTTTTCATCCACCGCGTCTGCCTGCGCAAGCGCTTCGTCAAACGATATGCTTACATACGCGCATATCTCTTTATCTTTTTCTGTGCTGTGCTTGATATGCGCCTGCGTGAGCTCGCGTGCGGAAATTTCTTTCGTAGAAAGTTTTTTGTGCGCATCGGCGATAGTGAGTTTGAGAAGGTCGTTCATTACGGGCTTGTATTACAAAATGGCTTTCACTTTTACATAACCGTCGTCTTTGTCTGGCGCGGCGTTCACCAGCGTAGCTGAAAGCTCGACATCCACAGGATGCGCTTCGTCTTTGCGAAACACGTTCGTGCTCGCCACGGCGTGCCCCGTTGCTTCCGCGTTAGTCGTATCGACGGCATCCAACTCGGACACATACGCAAGAATAGACGACAGCTCGCGCGCAAACCGAGAAACCTCTTCGTCGCTGACGCGGAGGTTTGAGAGCTTTGCGATATTGTGTATGGTTTTTTTATCCATAATGATGATCAACCAATTTCTAATTCTTAATTCCTAATTTCTAATGAATGACCAAGCAACAATGCCTAATGAAAAACTGCGCACATAAATATTTTGACATTGTTTCATTGTGATTTGATTAGAAATTAGTAATTCGTCATTAGAAATTTACTGAAGCATTTTTCGAAACGCCTTTTCATCTATGATGACCACCTCGAGCTTCTCTGCGGTATCGTATTTTGACCCCGGATGCGCTCCTGCTACCACATAATCGGTATTTTTGGACACGGAGCTTATGACGTTGCCGCCGCGCGCGCGTATCGCTTCTTTCGCCTCGTCACGCGTCATTGTTTCGAGCTCTCCGGTGAGTACAAAGCTTTTCCCCGTGAATTTCTGCGCAGTTTTTTTGACCTTCGGACTGTGTATGATGATACCAGCGTCGGCTAATTTTTGCAAAAGCCGC
>JBBTYM010000144.1:0-4868 GCA_038061765.1 Patescibacteria group bacterium | reverse complement strand
CGCATATCGATCACACGGGGCGCTTACCGAAGCTGTGCAAAGACGGGTTTACTGGCAACATTCACGGAACGATGCCGACACTTGATTTTGCAAAAGCGCTTTTGATCGATTCGGAGCATGTGATCGCGATGGAAGCAAAGCATGAAGGACAGGAGCCGTTTTATACCGCGAAAGATGTTGACCTCGTGTTTGCGCTTACGAAGCCCGTTGAATACGGAATGATGGTGCATATCTCGGAAGACATGGCATGCAAATTCTATGATGCGGGGCATATTTTAGGGTCTTCGATGATCGAGGTGTTTGTCACGGTGGGGGATAAAAAAACAAAGATCGTATTCACGGGCGACCTCGGCAACTCTCCCGGGCCGCTCTTGCGCGACACGCACAAAGAAACCGAAGCGGATTATGTGGTGATCGAGTCGGCCTATGGCGACCGCTTGCATGAGGGGGAAGGGGAAAGGAAAGACACGCTGGAAGATGTGATCGAAGAAACGGTTGCGGCAGGCGGGGTGCTCATGATCCCGGCGTTTGCCACCGAGCGCACGCAAGAGCTGTTGTATGAATTCAACGAGCTGGTAGAGCATGACCGTATCCCGAAAGTGCCGATTTTCATTGATTCGCCGCTCGCGATCAAGATCACGGAAGTGTATAAGCGCTATTCATCATTTTACGATGAAGAAGCGTTGCGCTTGCTGAAGTCGGGCGATGAGATATTCAGTTTCCCCGGGCTGAAATTCACACCGACCATCGACGAGTCAAAGCACATTAACAGCGTGCCGCCTCCAAAAATTATTCTTGCGGGCTCCGGCATGTCGCACGGCGGAAGGATCGTGTATCACGAAAAATTATATCTTCCCGATCCGAAAAACACGCTGCTTATCATCGGCTATCAAATCAAAGGGTCGCTCGGGAGGCGTCTGCTTGATGGAGAAAAAATAGTGCGGATCCACGGCGATGACGTAACAGTGCGCGCGAGGATAAAGCAGATCTCCGGGTATTCAGCGCATGCCGATCAGCAAGGATTATACCGCTGGGTGGAGCCGATGCGACTGTCGATCAAGAAATTATTTGTTGTGCAGGGGGAGGAAAGCGCATCAGAAACATTCGCGCAGCTGATGAAAGACCAGCTCGCGATAGACGCAATCGCGCCGAAAGTCGGCGATTCATTTGTTCTGGAATAAAAGCAACACGCGTGGTATCATTAACCTTGCATTTCGTAATACAAGGCAAATAAATAAAACCTATGGCCTCATCACCAAAATATAAGATATGCGTATCGGGCGCCGCGGAATCAACGATCTGTGGTGCGGGTGTGCTTGCGCTCGCCGAAGAGATCGGGCGGGAGATCGTGCGACAAGGGGCGGTGCTCGTGACGGGCGCGACATCAGGCGTGCCGTTTTGGGCGGCAAAGGGCGCGAAAGCGGAAGGAGGGATCTCGATCGGCATATCGCCGGCAGCTTCCGAGCTTGCCCATATAAAATCATATAAGCTTCCCATTGATTACTTTGATCTTATTATCTATACCGGGTTTGACTATTCGGGGAGAAATTTGCTTCTCACGCGCGCGGCGGACGCGGTGATCACGATCTGCGGACGCATGGGTACGCTGAATGAATTCACCATTGCGTTTGAAGACCGCAAGCCGCAAGGAGTGCTGATCGGCACCGGCGGTACGGCTGATTACTTAAAGAACATCATTGAAAAAATGCACCGCGGTCCGGGGAAGGTGGTGTATCACAAAGAACCAAAAAAGCTCGTCGCGGAAGTGATCAAGCTTATCAACAAGGACCAGAAAATGAAAATAGAGCCGTCGAAGCGGCGGAATTCGTTTTAACGCTAATCATATCATGTTTGACCCCCACCAATTTTCCATGATCATTTCGCTTATTGTCGCGGCGACCCTCGGGTTCATTGTCGGCATAGAGCGCGAATTTGTACGAAAGGAAGCGGGGATCAAAACATACGCGCTTGTCACGCTTGGCGCCGCGTTGTTTACGGTTATTTCATTTGACCCAAACTTTCCCGATCCTTCCCGTATTATCGCGCAGATCGTCACCGGTATCGGATTTATCGGCGCGGGGATCATTATTTTCCACCAAAATAAAATACATGGACTTACGACTGCCGCGGGGCTGTGGACGATGGCGGGGGTGGGGGTTGCCGCCGGTATGCGGTATTACACGCTCGCGGTCGCGAGCACGCTTATTGTGCTTTTTATTCTTCTTGCATTGCGGAAGCTTAAGATCGAAGATCGGATACATGCCTTTGTCGGCATAAAGGACGAAGAATAGAAGTAACGAAGCGTAAAAACATATGAAGATCGTAATCGGTAATGCTCGATACGGGGTTGCCACGCTGGTGGGAACGATTGTCGGTGTGGGTATTTTCGGATTGCCATACGCGGCGTCAAAAGCGGGGTTTTTCACCCAGCTTTTTTATTTGGGGGCGTTTGCGGGGGTGTTCGTGTTACTACATCTTATGTTTGCCGAGATCATGTTGCGCACTACACAGCGGCACCGGCTCGCGGGATATACGGGCGTGTATTTTGGAGAGGCAGCGAAAAAATTCATTGAACTTATCACGGTCGTAGGAACGCTCGGCGGTATGCTTGCGTATCTTTTGGTCGGCGGGCTATTTTTAAAAACACTAACGGGAGGAATCTTTGGAGGCATCGAGCAGTATTATATTATTTTTTGGGCGCTGTTGAGTTTTGTGTTGTTCTCGGGGCTTAAAATGGTGGAGCGAATGGAAGCTATCATGCTGTTTTTTATAGTGGTGATCATCGCGCTGTTGTTTGTGGTGAGTATCCCTTTTGTGGATGCTGCCAATTATTCCTTTTCTATTCCTGAAAATTTCTTTTTCCCGTATGGCGTTACGCTGTTTGCGCTTGCCGGCACCGCCGCGATTCCCGCGGTGCGAGATATGCTCAAAAACGAAGAGCGGAAGATCAAAAAAACCATTATATGGGGAACGCTGATACCCGTGGCGCTGTACGCGATTTTTATCTTTTCTGTCGTGGGAGTGACAGGGAGCGCAACATCAGAAGACGCGCTTACCGGCTTAAACGGGATCTTGGGCAAGCCAATGGTGCTTGTCGGCGCGCTGTTTGGCCTTCTTGTTATTTCTACGTCATATATCGTGTTCGGTCTTTATCTCAAAGATACGCTGTGGTATGATTTTAACGTGCATCGCAAAGTCGCGCTGTGGTTCGTGCTCGCAGCGCCCCTCGTGCTCGTGCTGTTTCAGCCCGCGAGCTTCATTGAGATCATTGGGTTTTTGGGTGCTGTTTTTGGCGGTATCGAGGCGATCTTTATTATTGCGACATTCAGACAGGCGCGGCGACACGGCGATCGCGTGCCGGAGTATCAGCTGAAGATTCCTGCCGTAATCCTGTATTCGCTTATCGCGCTTTTTGCATCCGGCATCGTGTATACATTATTCGACGGAACATTAAACTTATAGCAATCATGAGCGAAGAAAAAAAGATAAAAATAGTATTAGTAGAAGACGAGGAGGTGCTTCTTGAAGTCCTTGAGAGCAAACTCAAAAAAGAAGGATTTGAAGTGTTTTCTGCGCGCGACGGGCAGGCGGGGCTTGATCTTATAAAGGCGATACAGCCAGACCTTGTTTTACTCGACATCATTATGCCGAGAATGGACGGCATGGAGGTGTTGACGCACATGCATGACGACGCAGTGCTCTCGCGCATTCCCGTCATTATTATTTCCAACTCGGGGCAGGCGGTGGAAATAGAAAAAGCGGCCGCGCTCGGCGCGAAAGATTATTTGGTAAAAGCGGAATTCGATCCGCAGGAAGTGCTTGATAAAATTAGGGTACTGTTGCGCGCCATGGGGAAAGAGCAGGTGGTGGCGATACCGGAAATCGCCATAGAGAAAGGAATGGGGAAAGAGGTGAACCCTTCCGATTTTCGCGTGCTTTTAGTGGAAGACGACAGCTTTTTGCGCGACCTCATTTCACAAAAAATGAAGAAAGAAGGGTTTACGGTCATTGAAGCGGTTGATGGCGATGACAGCTTAAAAAAAGCAGCGGCAGAAAATCCGCATATCATTCTTCTCGACCTTATTCTCCCCGGCGCGGATGGGTTTGAAGTGCTCAGGCGGCTTCGCGCGGAACCCGTCACCAGCAAGGTGCCGGTAATCGTGCTTTCCAATCTCGGGCAAAAAGAGGATATAGAAAAAGGTATCCGCCTGGGGGCGACGGATTATCTTGTGAAGGCGCATAACACGCCGGGGGAGATCATCGATAAGATCAAAACAATACTCGCAAAAAACTATTAAGACATCCAAAGCGCCCGCAGTGATGCGGGCGCTTTTATAAAGGAGTATTTGCGTCGCAGTCGTTTTATTCGTATAGTTTCAGTATGAATTCTATTCGTTACGGTATTATTGGCGGCATTGGCATGGTTGTCCTTGCTCTTATCGGTGGCGCGGTGTGGTATCGCGACAGCTTAAGCACGACCATTTCAGTAAAAAAAACCGGCGCGGCTGTTTCTCAAGAAACGAACGAAGATACTACGTGGGGCGAGCGCCTCGCGCTCAATCCGCTTACCGGCACAATGTGCGCGGAGGGTGATGCGCGCCCCTTTGCCGTGATGCTCGCGGCAGATAAGGTTGCGCGGCCGCTCTACGGCATCGCGCAGGCGGACGTGGTGGTGGAAATGCCGGCGCTCACCAACGGCATCACCCGTTATATGGGAGTATTTTCATGTGAGAAGGCGGGGGAGATCGGGTCTATACGGTCCGCTCGGCACGATTTTCTTCTTTTTGCAAAAAGTTTTGACGCGATCTACGCGCACTGGGGCGGTTCGTATCTTGCGCTTGATGCGCTCAAAGCAAAAGAACTCGATA
>JBBTYM010000143.1:0-4306 GCA_038061765.1 Patescibacteria group bacterium | reverse complement strand
CCTTCTCTTTTCTTCCTTCTTTCTTCGTACGAGACAAATCCTTCTTCTGTCATTGCTTGTTCAATGCGCTCACGTTCGCTCTGCGCCGCTTCTTCTTCCGCGACCGCGCGCTCTGCTTCTTTCCCGACCTCTGCATCGGGTTCAATGCCTCCCAAAGGAATTTCACTCATTTCTTTCATATGTTTCTCCATTTAGTGTAGCAAAGATCGTTATACTATACCAAGTTTTCGCGCCTCTTCTATCACTTTGTCCCTGTAAAAGTTGCCGCATGTTCCACACGCGAGATCATATATGTGGTGCTCCACCACGGGTTCCCACTCCGGCGCATGGTCTTGCGGATGATATTTCACCAAGGCCGTACGAAGAAGAATGTTGTCCACTTGCGCGCAGGTCAAGGTAATACGCTTTTGATCTTCGCACGGCACTTTGCTCGTATTATGCTTGAATGTTATGATCTTTTCTATCCAATCGTGTATCTCCAGTTTATGCTTCTTGCAAGCAGCGCTCATCTCTCCCACCTCCTTAATTGTTAACGTGCGTAATAGCTCTATCTTCCTCTAAAAAAAACAAACCATCGCTTTTGCAACGATGATACCATATATACCGGTTTCGTCAACCTTTGCGCGCGCTACTTCCCCACCCGTTCAACGTATGTCTTTAACTGCGTATTCACGCGAATGACATCGCCTTCGTTCACAAACAACGGCACCTGGACCTCAAGCCCATTCTCAAGTGTAACTGTTTTACTGCCCCCCTGCGCGGTGTTCCCCTTGATCGCCGGCGGCGCCATCGCTACCTTATAATCCACCTTCACCGGCGGCTCGATGTTGATAACCTTGTCGTTGAACTTCAGCGCGATCACTTCGAGATTCGGTTTGAGAAACTGCGCAACATCCGCAATATCTTCTTGGGTAAATGAAATGCGATTTTTTGGACTCCCCGGCTCATCAAACCAATACGTACCTCGGCTTTCATATAAAAATCGCGCGGGCATCTTTTCGAGCACCGCCTCTTCTACTGATTCATTTTGATGAAACGTCCTCTCTTGTACTTTGCCGGTCAGCAAACTCTTCATTTTCACTTTCGCGACAGGTTTGCGCTGTTGCATGCGCAGAAATTCAAATTCCTCAACGACCCATGGTTCGCCGTCCACTAAAATAAATGTTCCTTTTCTTAATTCACTATATGTCAGCATATGATTTCTTTAATAACACTATCGGCGCGCAGGGCAGGGCTTGAACCTGCATAGCTCGTTTTGGCTTCCCGATTTCAATCATACCATCCAAAGTGCGTCGGGCAGGATTCGAACCTGCGTAGCCACAAGGGCGCTTGATTTACAGTCAAGTGCGATTGACCGCTCCGCCACCGACGCACTTTGGACATTATGTATCTGTTATCGAGGTACGATTGGCCGCTCCACCATCTGCGCGTTACATTAACTTATACCATACAACTAATAACTTGAAACTCGGATTCTGGAGCCGATGGTCGGGATCGGACCGACGACCTACTGTTTACAAAACAGTTGCTCTACCACTGAGCTACATCGGCATAAAAAGATGGGCGGGCAAGAAGTAATGATAACCAACCACTAATAACTAGTCGCATAACTCATAGTTTTTTGTTATCAGTTATGTGTTAAAAGTTATTAGTATATCTACTTGGCGTCCCGTGTGTCGCTCTCTTCACGCTGACCCTCTGCTTCCTGCTGCACATCAGACGACGATCGATGTTCTCGCTCCATTTCCTGCGATTTCTTTTTCGCAGTGTGGGCCATCATATCGACGAACCGATGCATTCTGAAAGAAAGAACGCGAAACATATGCAATGCTTTCGCGGTGTGCGCGACTGTGTACATTTTTATCCTCTGCGGATGCAGTGCGGTAAATGTTATCTTTGCTATCCGCGCCGTCCAGGCAAGAAATGTTTCTTGATTGGGAAGCGACTCTGAAGGAATGCGTGCAAGTAACGGCGCCTTCTTTCCTACAATGAATACAAGCGCTCCTACTGAAGCGAAAAAGAGAATTGCGAAAACAAGAGAAAGAGAAATACCCATCATTTATTGTATTATCATTAGGAAGATGGGACTGCTGTTTGTTGCCAATCGCTATGCTCTTGGACAAACAGGGAGTATGCTATTACATCGCAAACCGCACGAACCGACCCACTTCGATATTTTCTCCGAGCTTTGATACGCTTTCCGCGATGCGGTCCTTTACGGTCATGCTGTCGTTTTTCACGAACGGCTGGTTCAACAAACACACCTCGTCATAATATTTCTTCACCTTACCCTCAATGATCTGATTCACGATCTCCGCTGGCTTGTTGAGCTCGCTTGTCTGTTCTTCGAACATTTTTTTCTCCACGGCAAGCACGTCCGCCGGAATATCTTCGGGTCTTACGTAGCGAGGATCCATCGCCGCAATGTGCAATGCGATATCGTGCGCGAGCTCTTTGAATTCTTCGTTCTTTGCGACAAAATCCGTTTCGCACTTCACCTCCAGTAATACGCCGATCCTCCCTTCGCCATGCATATAGGAAGTAATGATGCCTGCTTTTGTTTCGCGCGATGATTTTTTATCCGCGATGATCTTTCCCTTTTTCTTCAGGATAAAAAGCGCGTTTTGCTCGTCGCCCTTTGCTTCATCAAGCGCTTTCTTTATGTCGTTGAGCGACGCCATCGTCTGCTCGCGTAATCGTTGGATCTTTTCGAGTGCAATTGCCATAGAAAGAGTGCTAATTATGACTGAACCTTTTTTTCTGCCGGCGGTTCCGCGGGCACGCGGACCGCCGCCTTACCTTCTTTCACCGCGGCGACCAAGCGATCGAGTATCACGGCCAATGATTTGGTTGATTTGTCGTTTGCGGGAATAGGGTATGCCACAAGCGTCGGGTTGGTGTTGGTGTCGGTTATCGCCACCACGGGAACACCCATTTTCTTCGCTTCGCGCACCGCAGAGATATGCTCGTCGATGTCGATGAGTACCAACGCGTCCGGTTTCTTTTTAAGCGCCTTAATGCCTCCCATTTTCTTTTCAAGCGACTCGATCTCGCGCGCCATGAGCAACTGTTCTTTTTTGGAATATTTCGCAAGCTCTCCTTTGCCTTGCTTCGTCTCCTGCTCGATGAAATACTGCAACCGCTTTGAAAGATTGGCAAAATTCGTCAGCGTACCACCAAGCCATCGCTCCACCACATACGGCATCCCCGCTTCTGTTGCGGCGTTTTTGATCAATAACTTGCCCGGCACCCTAGTTGAGACGAACACGATAACGCCGTTCTTTGCCGCGATGTTCTTTAGAAATTCCGCCGCCACTTCAAGCTTTTCGAGTGTTTTCTCCACATTGATGATCTGGATACCTTGCCTGGTCGTAAAAAGATAGGGCTTCATCTTTGGATGTCCTTTTTCTTTCTTATGCCCGATATGAACGCCCGCTTCAACCATTTTTTGAAGCATTTCCATTGATTCTGTGTTTATTTTCTCCATGTGCTCCTTTATATAATGCTTAAAAACAATGTATCCAATGGTACCATAAATAAAACATATTGCAATACCCGCCCAAGTTTTTACACTATAGTGCGCGCACTACCATGACAATCAGCGAAAAACCCTGAAAGAAGGGTGAATAAAGAAGATGCGCCAAAAAAAGCATGGTGTAAAAATTTAGGCGGACAATACCCCCGGCAGAAACATCATTTAATAATAACAAAACCCGGAATAAATCCTCCCGAGTTTCATTATAACCCGCCCTATACCGCCGCTAAGATTACTCCTCGCTTATCTTTGACTTCATCAGATACATCGCTTCCGCTTCAGACACGCCCTCCATCATTTTGTCCACTTCTTTTTTATGTACCGCTTGTCCATGCGCAATTATCTTCCCGATAACCCCTTCTTCCGTTTCATCTCTCGCCACAAAGGGGCAGGTAAACCCGAAATCATTACATCGTATCGTTTTCATATGTGTAGTGTCTTATTACTATATCGAACGACCTTTAGGGTGCGATTTCTTCTTCGCTTGAAGTCGCTGTTGGTTCCGTGCTTTCGCCTGATGTCGCATTCTGTCCGTCGGCTTCCTCAACGCTTGGCACCGTTTCGTCGGTAGAAGTAGCAGTTTCCTCGGTTACGATAGCGCTCTGCTCGCCTTCACTTGCGCTTGATCCCGAAGAGTTCTGTTTTTCGCTATTTCCATGTTCATCACCGCTATCGCTGTTGTTATTGTCTTCATTGTTCTTTGAATCGCCGTCATTATCTTCGTCTCCATCGGAAGAGCTCTCTTCAAGAGAAGAACTCGCGGAGAACGAA
>JBBTYM010000142.1:0-1384 GCA_038061765.1 Patescibacteria group bacterium | reverse complement strand
GGTCACGACGCTCGCGAGTCAAAAGCCCAACCCTGTGGTTCAACCGACATCGCTTAAGAAGAAACACCACCTCGCTGACTCCACCTGGACGTATAAAGGATTTCACGGCGTGTTGCACACATTCTTCCCAGTTGGCGAAACCGGCATGGCGATGCGGGACTTTTTCGGCGATGCCGTCTCGATCACGCTCTTTTTCGTCCAGAACGATTACGTGCATTGGTATTGGAACGATAATGACCTCACGCGTATCCGCGATGAGTTCCTAAGGCGCCTCAAAAAAGACAAGCGCTATCTGGAAAAACTCAAAGAAGAGCGCGACGCAAAGGTTGAAGCATTCAACGCCGCCTTGAGGCGCATCGACAAGGCCGATCTTAAAAAACTTTCCAATGAGAAAATCGCAGAACTCTACGACGACTTCTACCGGCGGTATGTGGACGAATTCAAATATTTTATGGTCCTTGGCGATGCGGTGTCGATGCACGCCGACCGCTATCTTACGCCTGAGTTCCAAAAAGTTCTTGGCGCAAACTTCACGGCCGATTTTCCGAAACTACTTTCTCCGCATCACCTTTCTTTTATCGAGGAAGAGGGCATCGCACGAGAAAAGCTTGTTCAGGCGTTCCGGAAAACCGACAAGCTTGATCGCAAGACGCTTGAACGGCACGCAAGCAGGTTTTTCTACATCCACAACAATTATGCGAAGGGCGTTCGGCTGACCGCCGACGATTTCGCGCGCATGATTCGCGAAGATGCGAGAAAAGACGTGGAGCCCGCCAAAGACCGCCGCAAAGCATTTCTCGCCCAAAAAGCGAAACTCGTCAAGAAATACAAGCCGTCGCCGTGGCATAAAATATTGCTTTACGTGATGGATGAGTTTTTTGAGTTTCAAGACACGCGCAAGAAATACGTCCTGATTTCGAACTACTACCAATTCCAATTCCTGAAAGAGGCCGAGCGTCGCGGCGGCATTCCCTTTGAAAAACTGCAGTATTCGATCTATCCCGAATTCCGCGACGCTCTCGCCGGAAACCTGGACAAAGGTCTTCTGGATAGGCGCAGGAAGGGGTGCGCGTGCATCCATACGAACGATAGCTTTGAGGTGTTGGACGGCGATATCGCCCAGAGTGCCCTCGACTTTTTCCAAAAAAAGTCGGGCGAAGCGAAGGAGATTAAGGGTATGGTCGCCTCGCCCGGCAAGGCCAAGGGCCGCGTGAAAAAGATTCTGAAGATCCACGACATGGCCAACATGGACGAGGGTGACATCCTCGTTTCTTCTATGACGCGGCCCGAAATGGTGCCGGCGATGAAGCTTGCTGCCGCAATTGTGACGGACGAAGGCGGCGTGACGTCACATGCGGCTATCGTCTCGCGCGAACTCGGCATC
>JBBTYM010000141.1:1987-4799 GCA_038061765.1 Patescibacteria group bacterium | reverse complement strand
GGCCCCCTGTGATCGTGTACACGCTTGGCGACAACAGGAACGCGTGTGACTCCTTTCTGGTACCGTCCCATATGCCCGACTCCGATATGACGGTCTCGAGTTTTTTATACATTGGCAACTCCTTTCTATTATATTGTGAAGGAACTATCGCAACCCCGAACCATTCGGGGTTACTGAATGAGTTCCTTGGTCACGCCGAGAAGCACATGCAACAACCCCAACTGTTCTTGTTGCGGTGATACCCATGCCACATAGTGCTGTTTTTGATCTTATTTTTCATACCTTGAAAGTATATTTTCCAATTCGCGTATATCCATGATCTCGTACTGCGGACTTTCGTCGTTGCACATCGGAACCATTGTTGCAAATATTCCTTTTTTAATCCGAACTGTCACAAAGCCGAGCTGATTGCCTATTGCGATCTCGTCGCGGATACTATCTCCGACAACGACCACAATCTCGCTATTTCCTGAAATTTTTTCAAATATTTGCTTTGATTTTTTATCGACAAACACGATCTCTTGAAAGTAGCCGTCAATGGCAAGATCCTTCACTCTCTCCTTTCTCGCGGGCTCATTTCGGCTGACCAAAAATAGTTCGTATTTTATCGATAATCTTTGAAGCAACTCTAAGACACCCGGATATATATCGTCCGTATCCGGATCAAAGATCGTTCGGTTGTAATCAAAAATTATCCTCATAAAAAACAAGGCGGCTCCGTTTTCACGGAACCGTCTTTCTGATAATGCCTAATGTAATATGGACAACTACGCAGAAATACCTGGTTCCGAATTATTGAACCAGTGATGCGTACATGCGAATGTTGTAGACGTTTTAAACATACCTATAGCGTATCAGAGTTGCTTTATATGTCAACCCAAGCCGATACCCTTCTTAGCGCTCATGAATACTTGCTCCACAGAAATTTATTCTCTCTATTATTTGTGGACGATGCAGGGATCGAACCTTGAACCTGTCGCCTAGGGCGACCGCTCTACTAACTGAGTGCTGTAGTGGGCACACAAGGGATCGAACCTTGAACCTCTGTCGTGTGAAGACAGCGCTCTACCATTGAGCTATGTGCCCGTAAAATTTCAAAAATTGGAGGGTGAAGCAGGTCGAAGAGCGCTAAAAATTATATCCCGAGTTTGTTGATGACCTTTTTATGAGGGAGCTCTAGCACATCGAGTACGAACCGGTCAAACATTTTTTTGCGGTAGAGAAATTCTTCATTCGTTAAAAGCACATAGCGGAGCTCTTTGCCTGCCTGTGCCTCCACGGAACGTAAAAAACGCTCTGCCTTTCTCTCTACGATGCGATCCCCCACTATCACGATCTCCGTGCGCGCTTTCTGCGCGTGTACCAGCATCCCCGCAATGATAAGCAGCTTCACCTGCCCCACTTTCTTCGCCTCCTGCTGTAAAAATTCATCCGATACGGGAGGAAACTTCAGCACGAGCCCCTTCACCTCATTGAAATATGGGAATTTATAGCTAATAGAAAATGAATGGGCCGATTTCGATTTCAAAAACCCCGCCTTTTTAAGCTCTTTGAGATGACTCTTCAGCTTTCCCGCAGGCAGATCAAGCCGCCTGGCGATATCGTTGATATCGAAAAATTTACTGTGATTATACACAAAAAACTTCACGAGCCGCGATTTGATAGGTGAATTGAAAAACTGTTCAAACATCATATGTGTAATGGTATTTCAGGAATTATTATATCAAAAACCCTTTCTTTATGCAACGCAAGAGGTGTGGTACGATAGAACCAATGGAATCTACTCATTTTAGGATCGGCACGAAAGAGCTCATCCTCAAACAGGACAAGGAGGGCGGTGGTACCGAGACATTCGTGTACGAGCCGGCAAACATCGAGGAAGAACGTCTCGGGAACCTCTACATTATCGGGCGGCTTGAAAACCGCAAAAGCGAGTTTGAATTCCTGCCGAATCTCGTTGCATCCGTTATTAAACGTGAATTTTATAAACTCGATGAGAACCCCGCGGAAGCTCACTTTGAGAACGCGCTTAAAAAAGCGAATGCCACCCTGCATGACATCGGGAAAGCGAACGAAGGCGTGCTTGAGGACGCTCATTTTTGCGCGGTGAATATCGCGGGCGAAACGATACGTCTCTCAAAATTCGGCAACATCGCCACCCTCCTCTGGCGCGCGGATGAAATCGTTGACATGGCAAAAAAATACAAGCGCCAGGACAAGCGCGAGCTTTTTTCCGCTGTTATCACCGGCGACGTCGCACTCGACGATAAATTTATTTTCGGCACGGGAAAGGCAATGGATCTTTTTTCAGAAAAGGGCATCGCAAAATTATTTGCGCTCCCCCTCGACGAACAGGCGGATATCATCAGTAAAATATATCAAAAGAACGCGAAAGAGATCCCGCTTCCCGCTCAAGCGCTTATTCTTCTGACGATAGCAAGCGCCAAGACCACGTGGCTTCCATTCGGAAAAAAAACTGAAACAAAGATGAAGGTCGCGCTTGGCGCCCGTAAACATTTCACGGGGGTTATCGCCCGCATACGAGGCATACCGCGCACCGTGGCGTCCGCGCGCGCGTTTTCAGCGCGCGGTATGCCTAAGAATGTTATCGCCTTTTTACGCGTTCCGCTTCACAAAAGAAATACGCTGATATTTTTTGTTCTCGCGATGCTGTTTGCCGGAGGAGGGAGCGGATACGCCTTCTTTCGCACGCAACTCGCGGTCGTTAACGCGATACAGGTAAAAATACTCACCGCGGACGAGACCACTTCAGAAAATAAGCAGGAAGCGCTCGCGATGCTTAGCGAAGCGC
>JBBTYM010000141.1:0-1977 GCA_038061765.1 Patescibacteria group bacterium | reverse complement strand
CGATGGTGCCTTGCGCGCTCTTCCTTCGTTTTTCCTCGGCTCTGTGGCACAAAAACTACTCTATGAAATAGAGGTAAAAACAAACCTTTTGTACGGCATTCACATCATACCGCCGGTGTATGTCGGAGAAATACCAACATCAGCCGTCCGCTTCAAGCCGCGCTTCATCTTTGATACCGCAGATACCGTCTATATTTTCGGCAGTACCCCGGCAACACTATACACGATATCAAAACACACAAGGAATGGTGCGTACACGTTCCTACCCTCTGCGCCCGCTGACTTTGAGATAGAAAAAATGTTCATGCGCGATGGCGAGCTGTATATGGTTGACGATACGAAGCGAATGGCACTTGTATTTTCACCCGCAGACACCTCGCTTACCGAGGTGAAAAAAACACTTCCCAGTGTGCTTGCCGTGCGCGCATCGCAAAACACACGCACGCAAAACGATGCCTCCTACGCGCTTGAAGGAGGAAATAAAATAATAAAAACACCCGCACAAAAAGACGGTATGCCGGAGAAATATCTTTTGGGAGCGCTTAACGGCGTAATCGACTTTACCCCGTCGTTTGACCTGAAAGAAATATACCTCCTTACGGCACGTGCGGTATTTTCGCTCCCCCATTAACTTTGCATTACAAAACGCCATCTGCTTCGTTCCACCTCCGTTTCTTGCCTCGCTGTACACATAGCGCAGCTTCAGCTTCACTACTCGGCGCGTCTCGCATCTGACGTCTTGTCATGCAAAGTTATGATAATAAAAACCCCCTTTGATCAGAGGGGGTTTTTATTATCTGTGGTTATTTCAATTCTGCTGTCGCGCCTGCGGCTTCTAACTTCTTTTTCATCTCTTCGGCGTCCGCTTTCGCTACATTTTCTTTCACCGCTTTCGGTGCGCCATCGACGATGTCTTTTGCTTCCTTCAAGCCCAAGCCGGTGATCTCCCGCACCGCCTTAATGACCTGGATCTTCTGCTCGCCCGCTGATTTCAACTCAACGGTGAACGAGGTCTTTTCCTCTGCCGCTTCTGCGCCCTCTGCCGCACCGCCCGCCATCATTACCGGTGCTGAGGCAGATACTCCGAACTTCTCTTCAAGCGCCTTCACGAGCTCGACAATATCAAGCGCGCTCATTTTTTCGATTTCCTCGATCAGATTTTTGAATTTATCCGACATAGATTTTTATGTTACTAATAATGCTTGTTCTTTATTGCCCTGCTGACTTACTCTCTCCGACCGCTTTGATCGCATACACCAGCTTTGAAAGCGGTGCTTGTAACTGGCCGAGCAAACGCGCGTACAGCTCTTCTCGCGTCGAGAACTTTGCGAGCGGAGCCATCCGCTCCGGCGCGACAAACGCGTTATCAAGCATTCCTCCGATCACTTTGAACGATTCGTTCTCTTTTGCCTTCGCAAAGGTGTACACCGTGCGCACCGGAGCGATCTGGTCATCGGCGGCAAATACCACCCCGCATGCTTCCGGGATCTTTTTCATATCTCCCGCAGATGCGTCGATCTTTGCTTTTTCAAGAGCCACGCGCAGTAAGCTTTTCTTAACAACTTGAAAATCGACATCTTTCGCTTTCAGATCTTTCCGCAGTTGTTTCAATTTCTCAACACTGATCTTTGCAAAAGACGTAAACAAAAGCACATTGCTCTTTGCAAGCTTATCGGTAACCGCCTTCACGATTGTTTCTTTTTGTTTTCTGGTAAGAGACATATCTACTATATTAACAACCAATAAAAAAACGACCTTTTAGGGCCGTAGCTGATGAGAATTAGAACTTAGCAAATAGATAGCGTTCTACTTTCTAACTTCTACTACCACCTCGAGAGGGCTTATGCGCCTTTCGGCGGCGCCTCTTGTCTACGGTTTCATTATTGCTCCTATTGTACGCCTTTCTCACGAAAAGTCAACTCTTTGTACAGTTAACCATATGGGGTGACATTTCTGCTATATTGGGGTGACAAAGGT
>JBBTYM010000140.1:3702-7977 GCA_038061765.1 Patescibacteria group bacterium | reverse complement strand
TTTCAGACGCCATGCATTCGGAAAGTCCCGCGATGCGCGCGATGCCGTCGCGCACCTCCGTGACGACGCCCGTTTTTTGCACCGTCGTTCCTTCCGCGAACGCGCCTATTTCCTTTCTGATCTTTTCGATGATTGCTTGTGCTTCTTTCATGTTAGAACTTATTTTAATACTACCTCTCGCCGCGATACGCGTCCATTCCACGTCGGGACAAGGAGCGACGACGCAGGAGTGGTTAACACTACTTCAAGGAGGAGCGACGCGGTATCCGGCGCGGAATGGCCGTATCCCGAAGGGTTCTGGTGATTTTCTTTCATCGTTTTGTTGCTCCTCGTCATAGTAATATAAACTACTGATTCCTCGTCGCGCCTCGCGAATGAAAGAAAATCACTCAAGAACGCGGCAGGGATGTAGTATTAAAACAAGTTCTGATTATGCGATCAATACTTTTTTTAATTTCTCCAGCTTCATCCGCACGGTGCCGTCGATGATCATCTCGTTGGTGCGTACCACAAGGCCCCCAAGCAGAGAATCATCCACGGCAAAGCGCGCATCTACTTTAGCGATATCTTTTTTAAAAAATGCGGCGATCGATCCGAGTACATGTTGCTTTTCTGCGTCCGTAAGCCCCGTCGCAGACACCACCTCGGCGTCCACGATTCCGTCCTTTTTCTGTTCAAGCGCCACAAGTGCTTTTTGGATCTTTGGCAATAATCCTGTCAGCTGGCGAGCCTGCAGATGCGCGGCAAATGCTTGTGCGATATCCGCTTTTTCATCTTCACTCTGTGCGCCGTGCACAAGATCCCAAAGCGCCGCGGCATAGATGGCGTATTTTTGGTGTTTCATATCGGTTAGGCGATCGTTTCCTGAATAAGTCGCGCATGCTTTTCTTCGTTGATCTCTTCGCCGAGCACTTTTTCCGCCACCGCGACCGCGATGCTTCCCGCTTCGCGTTTGATCTCTGTCATTGCCTTTTCTTGCTGTGCGTCGATCTCTTTTTTTGCGCGCTCGATAAGACGCGCTGATTCATCAGCCGCCTTCTTCGCCATCCCGTCCCGCACTTTTTCTGCATCATCGATCGCTTTTTCGATGATGAATTTCGCTTTCTCCTGCGCGTGCTTCATTTCGCGCGCCATTTTCTCTTCCGCTTCTTTATGCGCACGGGCGGCGGCATCAACTTGTGCCATGCTTTCTTCTATTTTTTTTCGGCGCGTATCGAGGATCTGCAAGAACGGCTTATACAAAAATCGATGCAACACAAACAAGAGGATCGAGAAATTCACGACCTGAAAGAGAAACAACCGTACATCGATTCCTAGTTTTGCAAAAATTTCCATACCGATACGTCGCCTTACGGAAGCGTTCGCGCTCCCCTACAATAAAAAATCCTGCGCGGGTTTAACCGAACAGGATGATGAATGCAACCACGAGCGCGAAGATACCAAGCGCCTCCACGAACGCGATCGCGAGGATCATCGTCGTCTGGATCTTGCCCGATGCCTCGGGGTTTCGCCCAGTCGCCTCAAGCGCCTTGCCTGCTAAATGGCTGATGCCAAGCGCCGGCGCGATCATACCAATAGCGACCGCGAACGCCGCGGCAACCAACCTCACGATCTCAATGATTTTATCAAAATCAGTCGTCATATTGTTTATTTTATTTAATAATAATTAATGAATAATCGATGTTGTTTTGTACCACGCTTCGCTTCTTTTCGCAATACGCTTCAATGCCCTTCTTCGTGCGACACAGCCACCTTCACGAAAATAAGCATAAGGGCGGCAAAGATCGTCGCCTGAATAAGTCCCACCATCACTTCAAACAGCATGAAAGGCACGGGCAACAACACTGGTAGAAAGTAGCTCATGACCAAAAGAAGCACCTCGCCTGCAAATATATTGCCGAAAAGCCGGAATGAAAATGAAATGAGCCGCGTCGTCTCGCTCAAAAACTCAATAAGCCCGATAAAAAACCCGATGGGGCTTTTGAGATTAATGAATTTTTTCGCGTATTTCATCCCGCCGACCACCGTAACGCCCATCACCTGCACTAAAATGACCGCGACCGCCGCAAGCGCGAGTGTGACGTTCAAGTCGGTATTCACCGAGCGCAACAGTGGCACGGCGTGAGCGCCTTCAGCAAAGGTGATGCTTCCCACGCCGGGAAGGAATTCCATCCAATTCGCCGTCAGTATAAAAAGAAAAACTGTCGTAATGACCGGGAACACCTTACGCGCAAGCTTTCGATCTCCGAGCACCTCTTCCATCATCCCGAGTGCCGATTCCACCACAAGCTCGACGACATTTTGAATACCCTGGGGAGAAGCAAGCGCGAGTTTCCGGCGCGCCACGAACGCAAGCGTAACAAGCACCGCGGTCGCGCACAGCGCCGCAATCAGCGTATTGGTCACCGGAATACTCAACACATCAAATAAATGCTCCGGCGTAATGCTAATTTCCAGTCCTTTTCCTTCCATAAAACGCCAGCATTGTATCCCATCCCGCCCGATCCTACAAGGGTGCCTTAATTTTAGAAAACGTCAAAACGACCATACAATATAAAAAACGCCGTGGAAACGGCGTTTTTTATATATTCTGCTTTCGTAATCCCTATCTCAATTGAAGTATACCTTGCAATCCGCCAAAGACGCTCGCGGAAAGAACATCAAAGACGCCTCTGCTTTGTGGCTGCATCTGCTGAACAGGCATCTGCTGAGGTTGCGCATACATTTTCTGCATTTCCGGCGAAAGCGTCTTGAATCGCTCCATCGCTTCGGGCGTCAATAATTGCGGGTATGTGGAAGGATAGTTGGGAAGATAGGGTATCATTTGTTTTTCGGGAACGATATTTACGCCTTCCGGCTTCACTCCTTCGAACCGCTCTGCTTGGCACGCCCCTTCTCGTACGATCGTAGCACCGTCTTGTTTCGCATAACACGCGTTCGGATAGGTTCGGTTGTTTACGCCGCACACCGGCTTGTATTCTTTTGTGCATACCTCTCCTCCTTCGCTCGCTTCTCCTGATGTCGATCCTTCCTGCGTCCTGAATAAAGGAGTGGTGCGCGTCGGCACAGAGCCGAAGTCCTCGCATTCAAAATCCCATCGCCCGTCTTTACAGATTGGCCCCTTGCATCCTGCGGGCGTCGGCATTGCCGGCCGCGGACCGCACTGGCGCATATCTTCGAGCTTGTCTTCATATCCTGGAGCCGCACCGGGCTCCGTTTGCCGGAATAATTCTCCTGGGGGCAAGCCGCCCACGCTCGGGTTGAACTTCGCGCACTCGGCACGATGTTCCGGCTTCGCACAGTATTGAATACATTCCTCCGGACCTTGGCACCCGCCGGGGCCGGCAGAAAATGATCCCTGCGTCATCATCTCCGGCTTGCGGAATTGCCCCTCGAGTTCCCTGAAATGTTCAAATTTCTCAAATCGCGCGTCTTCCATTTTTTTGAAGCGCGCATCGGTGGTCGTCCCCTGCATGCCAATCATCGGCCTGATCACCTCGCCCGCGCGCTGAATGAATTCGCGCAATTTTCCTTCCGCGTCTTCTTTATGCATTCCGCCTTGCTCTACCGCAAATGCAAGACATTCCTCCACATGAGAAGGGTCACTGCAATATGTTTTACATTCTTTCTCTGATGTACATCCGCCGGGCCCGCCCACTTCCATCACTTTTTTGGCAAGTCCGCGTCCTTGTTCAATCATTTTTATCTCTCCTTCTGGAATAAGCTTATTTTCTTTTGCAAACGCGATGCATTCATCCTGATGTTCAGGATTCTCGCAGTATGCGCGGCACGCTTCGCCCTTGCATCCGCCCGGACCTCCGCGCTGTTCAATCGCTTTGAATTTTTTCACCCGCTCCACTTCTTCTTTCGGAATAAGATCATTGACTATCGCGAATTGAAAACACGCATCGCGATTCTCCGGTTTCTCGCAAAAATCCCTGCACTGCTCACCGCGGCACCCGCCCGGTCCCGGCTTATTGCCGAGCTTGCGTGCGCGATCCACTTCTTCTTTCGGCATCAAGCCGTTTTGTTCCGCGAAGGCGATGCATTCTTCAAAATGATCGGGACTATCGCAATACGTCTTGCATTGCTCACCTTTACACCCGCCGGGGCCGACTGCCGGCATTTTTTTGATACGTGTCGCTTCTTCGGAAGAAATAAGTCCTTGCTCCTCGCCGAACTTCACACACTCCGTCATATTGTCTTGATTTTCACAATACGCGCGGCATTCCTTTTCTGTTGTACAGCCGCCGGGACCGCCCTCCTTTGAAATTA
>JBBTYM010000140.1:0-3692 GCA_038061765.1 Patescibacteria group bacterium | reverse complement strand
TCCCGATAAGATTATGTTTCTCCGCAAATGCTAAACACTCCCCTTGATGCGCGGGATTCTCGCAAAATGCGCGGCATTCGCCTGCCGATTGGCATTGGCCGGGACCGCCCTCTTCGCGGATAAGCCGCGCGCGTTCGCGCACCTCTTCTCCTTTCTTCACGGTGATGTCGTGTTTAGTCGCAAAGCTTGCGCATTCCGTTTCGTTCGCAGGATCGTCGCAATATACCCTGCACTCGTCTCCCGATGTACATCCGCCGGGACCTACTTTCGGAAGGTTTTTCACCCGTTGTTCGTCATCGCGCGAAATCAAACCATGCGCGCGCGCAAACGCCACGCATGCGTCTTTGTTGTTAAGGTCATCGCAATACGTTTTACACGCGTTCTGATCGGCGCAATTCCCGAGTTCCGCAATAGGGAACACAATACCGATGACATCATCTGTCGTGGTTGCTGTCGTGTCTGTCGTTGCCGCTATCGCGACAAACGACAAGCTCAAAACAAAGATGCCGCCTGCCGCAAACGCAATGAATTTCCGTGCCATGATTATTGTGCAAATGGGTTAATCTTCACCGCGTCAAACGGATTTGCTGTTTCTGCAAACGGATTCGCCGCGCCATCGGTAAACGGATTTGCCGCCTGTGCCGCTTCTGCTTCCGCCGCTTTTATCGCCGCATTTGCCTCTGCCGTCACTCGCGCTTTCTCTTGTGCAACGCCCGCGCTTATTCCTTCCGCGTATCCCGCCGCTTTCCCCATATCTTCTCCTTGTATCTTCCCATATGAAAACCCTATCGCTCCTCCCGCGACCGCTCCGACCGCAAGAAGAATGACCGCAAACACTGTTTTTGTCGTTGGTGCCATGAATGAATATCTTTTTAATGATAATTACTCTTATAGTATAAATGATTTTTTGGCAGAGTGATACGCGCGCGCTATCCACATGCGCATGAAAAAATAAACCCTCTGGAATTTTATCCGTAAATCAGGTATAACTGTGTATGTTCGCTTCGCGGGCGTCGTATAGTGGCAATACCCCAGTTTTCCAAACTGGTGCCGGGAGTTCGATTCTCCCCACCCGCTCAAATTTTCTAGAGAAAATTTGAGCGAGGCTCGCCCAGATGGGCGGCCCGCTCCATAATAGAATGTAGAAAGTAGCGAGTAGAAGGTAGTTAAAAATATCATCGTGCAACGTCATCTGAAAATTACAGCGATACTTTTTTGCATAGTGAGCGCGCTCGGCTTGCTTGATGCGAGCTATCTCACCTATAAACACTACCTCGGTGGCGTACCGCCGTGCACGCTTCACGGGTGCGAGGTCGTACTCACCAGCGCGCAAAGCGAGTTCATGGGTATTCCCATCGCACTCTTTGGCGCGTTGTATTACGCGACGATCCTTCTTTTATCTCTTGCATACATCATCAGCAAAAAAGAAATGGTCCTCCGGCATACAGCATACCTTACGCCTGCGGGATTTCTTGCTTCCGCCTATTTCGTATATCTCCAGCTTTTCGTCATCAACGCGATATGCCTGTACTGCATGGCTTCAGCTACCACGTCAACGATCTTATTTATACTTGGCATATATGTTATTATAAAAATGCGCAGGCCATTTGCAGAAAAGTTAGCATAACAAAACTGCCCGCATTCAAAAAACCCGCCGCATTCACGCGGCGGGTTTTTTTATGTATAAATGCACGCGACTTGTCTTTAGGAAGAAGGTGTTGCTGTATTATTTTTCTCTTTCTCGTCGCGCCTCATTGTGCGCATCCAAAGGATCGACACGACAAACAACATAAGAATATTGAGCGTTTTGAGCGGGTGGCCGACAAGATACAACGGCCCGATGCCAAACGGAAGCCCCGCCCACGCGCCAAGACGGCCTATCGCATTAAACAACGGCGCCTGTGCAATGGTAACTGCGAGGAGAAATATAAAATTGGGAGCGCCAAGCGCGCCGAGCATCTTCTCGCCAAAAAGCAAAAGCGCAATGAGCCAAAAAAGCGCCACATGCGCCCACGATGCGGGGCTTAAATGAAAATTCTCGATGCCGCGGGGCGTTTTTGCCACCGGCGCGGTGCCCGGGTAATTCTGCGGGTCGGGATACGGCCCGACATGCAAGCCGCCCTCGGGTTGTTTATAGGTCACCGTCACGTCAGGTGTTCTGTCATAGGTCAGCGCAAGATACGGACCGGCGATTGTAAAGATAAAAAGCGATGCCATCACAAATACGATAGCTCCGCGCACAAAATGAAAGCTCTGCCCGCGGGGCGCAAGTCCGAATTTCCCGCGCGCCGCCAGAAATCCCATGACCAGCACTCCAAAACCGTAATACACTGCGGCAGGGATAGCCCATACGGCGCTTGACCCGCCAATAAAGATAAACACAGCAAAGCCGGCCGCGGTAGCGCCAAGAGCAACGAGCCCGAATTTCTCAATAAATGAACTGATCTCTTCTTTCACGCCTACTGCGCCCATAAGAAGCATGACCATAAAATAACTAATGGCAAAAATGCCGATATGCGTATGAAACTGAACCAGCGCCGCGGGAGAGACCGGTTTATCCTGGATGGTGAATAAACTAAGTATGGTGAGGCCGGCAGTGATAGCGACGGCAAGAAACGACAAATAGCCAATGATGACCCGTCGAGAAAGAACGACATGTGATATCAGTTCGTATCGCAACGGCGCCGGCTCCGCGCTTGTGACGAATGGAAGACGAACGCCAATCGAACCAAGCCCGATCGCAAACATCGATGCAAAAAACAAGATCTCGACCACAAAACCGCCAAGCCCGTAGGAAGTGAGAAAAAACGCACCGAGGCCGCCGATCTGTTGAGGCGTTGGTCCGACCACAACATGATGCATCGTTAAGAAGAACACGTATGAGGGCATCGCGGCAAAAGAAAAGATGATCAGCGCCCGCTTAAACCATCGCTTGAAAGGGATCAGGGGGAGCAAGAACGCGGCGACCAATATCACGACCGACCACCACGACACATGCGCGTGCATCACTTTCAAAAACTGTGGTACGGCAGATTTTTGTACCAAATACCCCCACACACCGAGAAGCCCGAGTACGGGCGCGCCCAAAAAAAGCGTGGCAAGCGAAGCACAAAAAAGTGGAACACTAAGCCCGATGGATGCATTTTTGCGCATAGAAATAATTTATTACGATACTGTCATTTTACCACATACAAACAACAACCGCACCTGCGATAAAGATGCGCTTGTTGTTTGTGTACGGTTCGGCTCAGCTTGCGAGATCTTTTTTCTTCGCCTCAAACTCTTCTTTATTGATCTCTCCCTTTGCGTAGCGTTCTTTCAGGATATCGAGCGGGGTTTTGTCGTGACCGCCATGCGTGCCTTTCGTTTGGCCAGCAACCCACCTCACCAACAGCACAATGCCGGCGATGATCACCGCCCACCATGCCAGCATGAACAAACCACCAAATAATCCGCCGCCGCCAAATCCTCCCCCCATCATGCCGCCACCTTCATACCCCCAGCCCATCATATTGGCAGATGCAAACCCCGCCGTACCAAGCACGCCAAGCGTTGCATATACCGCGATCATAAGTTTAGTGAACATATATGTATTGATTAAAAAGCAACACGCAACCCTATGCAAAGAGTTGCGTGTGCGTTCGATCAAATATCGTAAATTTATTTCTTCACAGAATCCTTCAACCCTTTGC
>JBBTYM010000139.1:0-2257 GCA_038061765.1 Patescibacteria group bacterium | reverse complement strand
ATCGCTCTCTCATGCGATAACGCTCCCCGATGTTCCAAGAAAAGATATTTTCCAGCGATCACCTGCACATGCTCCGCGATATCTTCGGATACTTTGTCGTTGGGGAGATACCCGCCACTCACCAACTCGTGCAAAAGAGCAGTGCCGAGATCGTCGCGCTGACCGTTCAGTATTTTTCGTTTGAGTACGCGCGCGATCGCGCTCCGCTTGATCGCGTGATCTTCCTTATAATCGACAAGATAGCGTATTTTTTCGTAAAACGCACCCACGCTTTTCGTGAACTGATTTACGGAAATACGCGGATCATCGTGTTCATCATCGATCCTCGCGCCTTGTTGTGTGTGTAGTTTTGCGAGTACGCGCTTGAATTGCGGGGAAAGCATATTTTATTCACTATATCATTTTTATGCCGTTTTGTCTTGAGAAAGAAACAAGAAAATGATATGCTGACTAGCACATTATTATTACTATTTTCATGAATATTCACCCGCTTTTCGTGCATTTTCCTATCGGCCTTCTTGTATTGTACGCCATACTTGAGATACTCCCGCTTATGCGATGGTACCCGCAAGCACCATGGGATGCGATAAAGACCATCCTTTCCATAGCGGGGGCGGCAGGGGCGGTCGCCGCATTCGGCACGGGAGAAATTGCCGAAAAGCTACTTGCAGACGAGTCACTCGAAGAACTTATCGAGGTACACTCCTCTTTCGCGGCGGCAACAACTTTTATCTTTGGCGCTCTTGCCTTCTCGTACTTCGTCAGATGGCTTTCCCAACATCATCAGCTATTTGAAAGGCGCTTGCGGCCGCTTGCATTCATCGGGTCGATCGCTGACATCATCACGAAACGAACCGTTGCGGTGCTTCTCGCGCTTGTCGGCCTTATTGTCCTCACTATCACCGGAGGGCTTGGCGCGGCGATCGTGTACGGTCCGGAGGCGGACCCTCTTGTCGCGATCATCTACTCTCTCTTTTTTTAGCTCTTTTTCGGCGCCGTCTTTTTAATGATGCGCCGTATCGTGGTGAGGCGCCCTTCAAGATGCGACGCGAATTTCTCAAGGCGCGCAAACTTGGTAAATGTCACCGTATCATTGCCCACGCCAAAAACCAAAAGCTTATCTCCTTTTTTGAGCTTCATCGCGTCGCGCGCTTCGACAGGCACCACGACCTGCCCCTTTTCGCCGATCGTCGAGGTCCCGAAGAAATGTTTCTTTTTTGTTTGAACGGTTTTCATAATACGCGTAAATCCTACAAGTAGGAAATGTATGACTCCATGCTATCGTCATCGGTGCATGCTGTCAACCCTGTCACAATCTTACACGTACCACCGTATGTTTCATAGCAAGAGCTGTGAGGCGGCTTCGCATTAGCGCTCTATTAAAGAGAAAATCACCGATGAGATTGTAACAGGGCAATCACGCCACGCGACGTATCTGTTTTTTAAAAAGATGGAATGCGACCGCAAGAAAAGCGATCCCGCCCGCAATGGCAAGCGCAACGATCAACGGCTTTCTATCGATGAGTGCTTCGCTTGCATAGACCGTGATGATCGCAAACGGAAACTCCGCAATGAATGTAGCGAGAAAATATTTCACAAACCCGTACCGCACCGCGCACAGCACGTACCCGGGCACCTCTGCGGGCGAGGCAAGGCGGAACAACAGCACCAAAAGGAATTCCGATTTTTTGGAGAATCGATGCGCATACTGCTCGATCGCTTCAAGTGAGACCAGCTTTTTCGCGACCGGATATCCGGCATAATATCCTATCGTATAGGTAATGACATGCCCGCCAAGCCACCCCGCGACCAAGAACGCGACCGTCCATGTACTCCCCCACACCATAATAGCAACAGGAATAAGTGGCACACTGCTGAACGGGGAAAGCATCGCCGATACGGCCGCGAGCGCCATGAACACGAACACGCCCATTGTCTGATGTTCTCCTACATACGCCTCCGCGAACGAAACCGTATCATAAAAGACACCTTGTAGTGATACGGAAAACCAAAACACTATGACCGCACACACAAGAACCGCTACCGAGATCAGTTTTCTATGCGTAATAAAATCAAGAATCGCCCGCATGCTTTATTTCGCCTTTTTTATTTTGTTGAGAATTGCTTTAACATCCTCAAGCGCTTCCTCATCGTGAATAGAAAGTGCTGTGGTGTTTTTATTAAGCTTTTTGAGTATGGCAATCTTCTCCTTCAACTCTTTGGGTGCCTTAAATATTTTTTCAGCATTGGCCATCAA
>JBBTYM010000138.1:0-3086 GCA_038061765.1 Patescibacteria group bacterium | reverse complement strand
CGGTGCTTGATGTAAAAGTGCTCCCGAACCGCGCGCACGATTGCCTTTCGCATTATGGGATCGCACGGGAACTCGCGGCAATTTTGAAAACAGAAGCAAAGCGCGCGACGGCAAAACCAAAAGAAAATAAAAAACTAAAAGTAAAAAGTAGCTTGAAGGTTGTTGTACAGGAGACGGAGTTGTGCGCACGATACACGGCGCGGGTTATGTATGGTGTGAAGGTTGTGCCGTCGCCTAAGTGGCTCACCGAGCGGCTTGAGACGCTCGGCCAGCGAAGCATTAACAATGTGGTGGACGCGACCAACTATGTGATGCTTGCGCTCGGCCAGCCATTGCACGCGTTTGACCTTGATGCGGTCGCCGGACGCGCTATCACGGTGCGAAAAGCGCGCGGCGGCGAAAAGATCACCACGCTCGATGGCGATACGGTGGTGCTTGGTGCGAGCGATTTAGTGATCGCCGATACGGAGGCGCCGCTTGCGATCGCGGGCATTAAGGGAGGAAAAAAAGCGGAGGTGACGGCGCATACCGCAAACATCGCGCTTGAGGCGGCGACGTTTGACGGGGTAATGGTGCGCAAGACCTCGCGGCGGCTGAATTTGCGCACAGAATCGTCCATTCGGTTTGAAAATGGCCTCTCGCCTGCGTTGCCGCCCGAAGCGCTTGATGTTGTTG
Source organism: Patescibacteria group bacterium (assembly GCA_038061765.1). GTDB lineage: Bacteria > Patescibacteriota > Minisyncoccia > GWC2-36-17 > WO2-46-25 > MEYI01. The sequence goes on along the minus strand of JBBTYM010000138.1, from coordinate 2,411 downwards.
CTACGCTTATCGCGGAACTTGCGGGCGGGGAGATTGCCATAGGTATGATTGATGTGCACGCTAAGCTTCCTGTACCACAGACGGCTCTTTTCACCGTGAAGGGCGTTAATGCATTACTTGGTACGGATATCGCTGAAAAAGAAATGCTTCTCACCCTGAAGCGGCTTGGTTTTACGATGCAAAAAACCGCAAAGGGCTTTCTGGTGACCGCGCCAAAGGAACGACTCGATGTCGTGCATCAGGCCGATATTGCCGAAGAGATAGCGCGCTTGCACGGCATGATGCACATCGTTTCAGCGCTTCCCGAAAGCACGCTGATACCCGCAGAACAAAACAACGCTATTATTGCGGCGGACAACATACGAAATGCATGCGCAGCGCTTGGACTTTCCGAGGCATATAATCGTTCGTTTATCGGCGCACGGCACGCGGGATATTTTCATGATCGGCATGAGTATATGGTGGGCGTTGCAAACCCGCTTTCTGATGATCAGAAATATCTGCGACCGTCGCTGTTGTTTGCACTGCTTGATAATGTAGTTGAGAATTTCAAACACGAGAAGTCGGTGCGGTTGTTTGAGGTAGGAAATATATTTGCGCTCAAAGAAAAGCGCGGCGTACGCGAGCAAACAATGGTAGCGGGGATAGTCGCTCAAAAGGGAAAAGAGAAGGACGGCGGCCGAGCGTTATTTTATGAAATAAAAGGCATCGTGGACGCATTGCTTGAGCAACTTGGCATTGATGATGTGTGGTACGACGATTATTTGCCATCCCCTGAATATTCCGATGAGCGGTTTTGGCATCGCGGGAGGACGGCGGTCATCAAAGTAGGTGATGCGACGATCGGCACTGTCGGCGAGGCAGCTCCCGCGTTGCTTCACTTGTATGATGTTGCCGAACGGGTCGCGATGTTCGAACTTGATTGCGCAAAACTCGCGGATCTTGCCCAAGAGAAGCGGGCATATCAAGCGATCATGAAATTCCCTGCCATTGAACGCGATATCGCGGTGATGGTCCCTTCAGAAACAAAGATCGACCGCGTGCAGTATGTGATAGAGGCTGCAGGCGGCGAACTGCTTTCAGACAGTAACCTTTTTGATATTTACGAAGGCGAGTCCATTCGCAAGGATGCTCAGGATTGCGATTTTCTATGCCTCGAAGATTCTCGGCATGAAAATCGGGAACATCTTGAAGCGGCACAAAAAAGTTTGGCGTTTCATCTTATATTTCAATCGCCGGTCCGCACACTGACCGATGCGGAAGTGAATACCGTGTTTAAAAAAATCACCGATGCGCTCAAGAGCGAAGAGTGGGACGTACGGTCGTAATTTATAATTATTTTTTATGAAAGAAATTTCAGACGACATCGATAAAACAAAGGAAGAAGCAGGTGAGCCGACGTTAAGCGATAGAGAGATATATGAAATGGAAAGAAAAGGAGAAGAAATATTAGCAGATATGTCGATGACGGAAGAAAGAGGGGGAAGCGCGACGCGTGAGACAGCGGCTAAGAACCATCTTATTGAGGAGATCAAAGAGAAAGGGATGGAGGAGGGCTCCGAGACCCGGAAGCTTTGGGATCGTTGGATCCTTGACCAAGAGGCGCACACGGGAGCGATGGACACTTCGACCGCTGATATAGAATCTTTTCGCGAACGCGCGAGCGTGCTGCGTGCCGCGGGTCTGTTAGAAGAAGCACTTGATGAGCTTGACGTCGCTCTTGAGCAGGCGTTTTATGATGATGATGGTGGTGATGCTTATGAAGCAATTAGTACTGAAATGGATAAGATAGAGGATGAAATAGCAGACGAAAAAGGAATTGGAGAAGATGAATAGCATCGTTCATTTACAACAAGGAGGTAGTCATTATGCCGATAAGCGATAAGAATGCGAAATTGACGAGTAAATATTTATCGAAAGAGGTTGGGGAAACAATTCATCGGATAAAGAGCCGAAGCGAAGATGTGCACGGTTGTTGTTTGCGAGTTTCGGGGGTTCCTTATCTTGGAACTTCCTGTGTTGAACGAGAGCATAAATCTCTATTACTACGCAAGGAAAGAGAAAAAACAAAGATGATGAGCATCCGGCCAGGCATTTGGCGAGGGGCAGTGACGTGGATCATTCGGTGCGATGTTTTTAGCAGAGATATTCTTTATATCGTTGATGAAGAGCTTTCGGGGCTTGTCGGGCGCATAGGAAATATAAGCTTTTTTATTTCCGTACATTGAACGAATAAAAACCCTTTGAAACAAAGGGTTTTTATATTGGACACAGTGCATGTAATTTGTTAAAATAGCTCTACATGGCAAAGGAAGCAAAAGGCGGAAAAACACAGAAAGATCCTCGGTATACCGCCGAGGATATTTATGTATTGGAGGGGCTTGAACCGGTCCGAAAACGGCCGGGGATGT
>JBBTYM010000137.1:0-2737 GCA_038061765.1 Patescibacteria group bacterium | reverse complement strand
CGACTCAAAATCGTGTGCCGCAAGGCATGAGAGTTCGACTCTCTCCCCGGGCACCAACGACGAACCGTACATTTAAAACACAATACAAGGAGGAAGCACATGGAGATCGAAAAGAAATTTCGCATCATCGGCATCACCGGTTTGTATTTGAGTAACGCGTCGCTTCGCATCACACTCATCAATCTTGAAAACGGACAAGGAGAAGAAACACCTTCTGTTCTTACCATGGATAAGCAAACCGCAATGCATCGTGGCCTTCCTTATTCGATTGATGAGGTTGGCGAGTTACTTACCTGTATCATCACGGCCATTCCGTACGAAGGATATTTGCAAGCAAAAACCGACGTCCTTTTTATCGAATCTCTTTCGAAAGAAGAACGCGTGACACCCTACTACACCACCGACCCACCGGTACGGCACACGCGCACCATTCACACCCTCACGCTGGCAACTTCGAGCGTGCACCCCCACAATCTTCCCTGCCCCGACTATCACCTCACGCTCGCTCTTCAAAAAGAAGAATATCGCGAATGCAAAAAACTCTTGCCGCAGATGATATTCAAGGTCGCATTCAAACCGTAACCGCTTGCCGCAAAACAAAAGACGACCCATCGGGTCGTCTTTTTTATTACACTTCGGAGCTGTGCGCTTTCTCCAGCTTTGAAATGCCGTACCACTCAAGCCGTTGAAAGAATGTATCGATGTCGCCTTGATACCGCCGGACCACCTCATACGGCAAAGAAAAAAGAAGTTTTCTTTTGATCTCTTCTACTGCACCTTGCCACTCGGGAGCATCCAGCACGAAAACGTCCGCTTGCGTGAATTTTTTCATCACAATAAAAAGTTTCTTCGTGTATTCGAGCACGTCTTTATTCGGATCTTCCCGCACGTATTCTCCGATGAGCGCCCCGATGATGATCTGTGTCGCATCATCAGACATACAGCACACATCCTTCACTGCTCTCGCAAAATGCTCTGCGAGACATCGTTCATGTGCCTCCGAGCCGTAAAACTTCCCTTCTGAACCCGTGCCTATCGGCATACCCGCCTCCTTATGTTATGTATGAAGTTTTTTAAAATGTAAAAGAGCTTTCCATACCATAGGGAAAAGCGCTTTAAAAGTCAATGAACGAGAGCATAGAACGTATTATCCATTTTTCTCTTCCTCGCCACTCGCCTCTTCGTTTTTTTCGCGCTTGATCACGCGCCAATGATAGAGATATAGCGGCAACCCTACGAGAATAAATGAGAGCGCGCCAGCAGATTCTCTTTGCCGCTGCGAAGTGATCGGGTCAAACTTCTCCTGCTGTGCTTTCCATGTTGCATACGCGACGAGCCACTCGCTCATCGCTGTTTTTTCTTCATCGGTGAGATTTTCTGTCTTTCCCTCTTTGACCGCCGTTTCAATTCGCTTCTCGGGAATCGCAGGCATCGGCGGCTGTTTGCTCCACATACGCTGTTCTTCGTCGGCTTTGGTGAATACCCATGCCTTCAACCCCATATCCACGAACCGCACTCCCCCTATCACCACAAGCACCAACCCGACCAGCGAGAACGTATACAAATAAATTGTTCGGATAAGCGTATTTTTCTTAAACATACAAAAATTAAATAATAATATTGATAAGCCGATCTGGTACGAATATCTTTTTCCTGATCTCCTTTCCTTCGATGAATTTCTTCACCTTGTCGCTTGCGGTCGCATGATGTAGTGCTTCGCTTTCCATAATGCCTTTAGGTATTCGCACTACATCACGCACCTTGCCGTTCACCTGCACCACCAGGTCGAACATATCCTCCACTATCAGTTTTTTATTATACACCGGCCATTTCTCTGCATGCACGGATTTTTTTCCTCCAAGCATTTGCCACATTTCCTCGGCAAGGTGCGGCGCAAACGGCGCGAGCAGTTTTACGAATAACTGACAACTAACAACTGACAACTGTCTTTGCCTTTCCATTTCATTGAGCAATATCATCATCGCGCTGATCGCAGTATTGAAGCGGAAGCTTTCGACGTCCTCCGTCACTTTCTTGATCGTCTTATGCAGCAATCTCTCGACTTCGACATCCTCCTTTTCTTTTCCCTGTTTTTTTGTTTTTAGTTTTTGATTGTTGATTATTTTATATGTCCGCTCCAAAAATCGCCGGATGCCCGCGATACCGCTCGTATCCCACGGCTTGGCGTCTTCAAGCGGACCCATGAACATTTCATACATCCGCAGTACGTCTGCGCCAAGCTGTGCAACGGTTTCGAGAGGATTCACGACGTTCCCGCGCGACTTGGACATTTTCTGTTTGTCGGGTCCAAAAATGAGCCCTTGGTTGATAAGCTTGCGAAACGGCTCTTTCGTGGAAACCACGCCGATGTCATATAAAAATTTGTGCCAAAACCGCGCGTACAACAAATGCAGTACCGCGTGCTCCGCACCGCCCACATACACATCAACCGGCATCCAATATTTTTCTTTTTTCTTGTCGACGAGCGCTTTTGTGTTATGCGGGTCGATGAACCGCAAATAATACCAGCATGATCCCGCCCACTGCGGCATCGTGTTGGTCTCGCGCCGCGCCGCTCCCCCGCATCGCGGGCATTTCGTTTTCACCCACTTCTCAATATTGGCAAGCGGCGATTCTCCGGTACCCGACGGCTCGTAGCTTTTCACATTCGGCAACTTCAACGGCATATCCTTTTCTTTCAGCGCGATCCAGCCCGGATTCAGCAATTCGCCTTTGC
>JBBTYM010000136.1:0-15791 GCA_038061765.1 Patescibacteria group bacterium | reverse complement strand
CGGAACAAGGCGACCCCGCCGGCTACGCCATCTATGCAAGCGGAGGGATTAATTACTTTCAAGGGAATGTGGGCATCGGGACGGCGAGTCCGACCGAGAAGTTAGATGTGGCTGGGAACATCAGAGCATCTGGGACGATTTGCGATGGAGCGGGGGCATGTGTTGGAGGTGGGTTTAGTCTTCCCGCGGGTGCTCATGCAGGATGTACTCTTGTGGCGATGGATGATTTAGGAACACTTGCGTGGAAAGATAGATTATCAGGTGGAATGTGTCCAACTTTTACAGAAAGATGTATTACTGCAGGAGGGCAATCTGTCGACGGTAGCGGTAACTGTGTTTATACATATTTCGATCCTGTTGCTACGTTCGGATGGGGTAGGGAGATAAGAAATGGAGATAGTCAATATATTTGTGCCAATATGGGGGGGCATCCCACGTGGACATATCTTTCTCATACGACGACTATGCACGGAACATCGTGTGGAGGAACTTACGGTTTGGTGTACTGGGGCGGCAGTACATTCATAAATTGGGGGGAATTTGGAGGAATTTGCGGCGGAAATGTCACGGTTGATACGACAGTGACCTGCAAAGTTCCCATCCCGCTTTAAGGATACTTGGGAAATGAAATAAAGTATTTAATAAAAAAGAGCGGCTTTTGTGCCGCTCTTTCTGTTGGGTCTTTTTCAAAATGGACACGCATGGTGCTTCCGCAAGAAGTGCATTCAGCGGTTTTAAAGTCACCAGCTTCTCGCTCCTTTGTTTTCCTGCATAGACTGCAGGTGTAGACGGGTCTCTTCTCGCTTTCGTAGTTGTCCTGATTCTCTGGCATACACTGCGCTAGTTTTATCGGATCTCCCACGTATCTTCTATTTTTTGTGGTAGTTGCATGATGTATATAAATAGAGGAAATGAAACAACGCTTTATGTCTTTTCGCTCGCGAGGCGCCATGCTACACTGCACGCATGACACCGATGAACGCATATGAAAAAGGATCCTCACTTCCGCTGGGGAATATCATACTCGCGACGATTGCGGCAGTTGTGCTTGTGGGTGTGGTGTGGTATGTGGGCGGCCCGCGCGGGACAGAGCCCGGAAAAAAAACGGCGAGTTCGCCAAAAAAGATCGGGAGCAATGAGCGCGTGCGCATTGAAGCGGGGAATTCTCCCTCGCTTGGCAAGTCAGACGCGAAGGTCGCGATCGTTGCATTTGCGGATTATCAGTGCCCGTTTTGCGCGACGCTTCATTTTGGCGCGGAATCCGCAATCATGAAAGAATACGTTGCGAAGGGGAAGGTGAAATTTACGTTCAAACAGTATCCATTTTTAGGGGAAGAATCGGTGCGCGCTGCCATGGCGAGTAAATGCGCAGAAGAGCAGGGAAAATTCTGGGAATATCACGGAACGCTTTTTGAACGCCAAATGCAGAGCGTAGGGGAAAATATTGGTGTATTTTCCGCCGAGAATCTCACGCGTATTGCGGGAGAGGTCAATCTGAACGAGAAAATGTTTACGGAATGTCTTGCATCGGGAAAACACACACAGGACGTACTCGATGAATTAGAAGAAGGGAAGCAGGCGGGCGTAGAAAATACGCCAACGATGTTCATTAACGGTAAAAAGACCGAAGGAGCCCTTTCGTTCGAGGCATATAAAGTGATGATAGAAGAAGAATTGAATAAATAAGAGGAACCTTATTGAGGGGAATCAGATTCCTTTCAGCGGCGCAGGACAAGAGTGGCGCGTGGCGCAGGAATGCGCTATAATCAACGACATGTACGATTTGATCATTATCGGCGGCGGCCCTGCGGGGACCGCGGCGGCAGTATATGCCGCGAGAAAAAAGATAAAGACCTTGCTTATCACCGAATCGTTCGGGGGGCAGTCGGTCGTGTCCGATAATATTGAAAATTGGATCGGTGAAACGACCATCAATGGTCTTGACCTCGCAAAAAAGTTCGAGGCGCATGTACGCGCGCAGGAGGGGATCGAGATACGGATGCCCGAGAGAGCATTAACAGTGCGCGAAATCGCGGGCGGGTTTGAAGTGACATTAGAAAAGGGAGAAACACATCAAACAAAAACAATACTTCTTGTTTCAGGCGGGCGGCGAAAAAAACTCGGCGTTTCGGGAGAAGATACGTTTTCGGGCAAAGGAGTTGCCTATTGCGCGACGTGCGACGCGCCGTTGTTTAGGAATAAAACAGTCGCGGTGGTAGGAAGCGGCAATTCAGCGTTTGAAGCGGTGATCGATCTTTTGCCGTACGCGACACATGTGTATTTATTGGTACGTGGCACGCAGTTGAAGGGTGACGCGACTACGCAGGCGGAAGTGATCAATTCTCCAAAAGTGACGGTGGTTATGGGGGCTGTGGCCAAGGAAATCACGGGCGACAAATTCGTGAAAGCGTTGACGTATGTCGATAAAGGCACGAATGAAGAGAAGACGATCGAGGTGGGCGGGGTGTTTGTCGAGATCGGCTCAATGCCGAATTCGGAGATCGTAAAAGATATCGTGAAGCTGAACGATTTTGGAGAAGTTGTCGTTGACCCTGTGCATGGAACGACATCAAGGGCGGGGATATGGGCGGCGGGCGATGTCACGGATAGCCCCTATAAGCAAAACAATATTGCCGCAGGCGATGCGGTAAAGGCGGCTCTTTCCATTTACGGGTATCTTATGAAAAAAGAAAAGCCGGCTTCGCAAATATAATGCGGGAATATGCTCCCTGTTTGTCCAAGAGCAAAGCGATTGGATACAAACAGCAGTCCTTTAGGGCGGTATATGAGGTTCCGGGAAAAGCATACATATCCCAAAAAGGCGCATAAACAAAGGTATTTTTAACGAAAAGCATTAATATAACCATTATGGTACGAGTTGCGATAAACGGGTTTGGGAGGATCGGACGGATGTTCTTTCGGGTCGGATTTCCTAGAGAGGAGTTAGAGATCGTTGCTATTAACGATCTTGGAGACATCGAAAATCTTGCGTATTTGCTACGGCATGATTCGGTATATCGCGACTGGGGGCATGATGTGTCCGTGCGCGAAGGGAAGCTAATTGTGGACGGCAAGAGCATCGCATTCATTCAAGAGAAAGACCCGACGAAGCTTCCATGGAAAGACCTCGGAATCGATGTCGTGGTGGAATCGACCGGTCTTTTTGAAACATTTGAAAAAGCGAAAGTGCATGTGGTATCAGGCGCGAAGCGCGTGGTCATTTCTGCGCCGGCAAAAGATGATGAGTGCGACGATGCAAAAACAGTTTTGATGGGCATGAACGAAGATGAGCTCGAGGGCGTCAGCGTCAGTTCAAACGGCTCGTGTACGACCAATTCTGTGCACCCCGCTATCCAGGTGCTTCATGATGCAGTTGGCGTGAAGAAGGCGATGCTCACGACGGTGCACGCCTATACCGCGACGCAGAAATTAGTGGACGGTCCTGATAAAGGCGATTGGCGCAGAGGGCGCGCGGCGGCACAGAATATTTCTCCGTCGACGACGGGCGCCGCTATCGCGGTGACACGTGTCGTAAAAGAATTGAAAGGAAAGTTCGACGGCATTGCAGTGCGGGTGCCGGTGGTGTCCGGCTCGCTTTCGACCGTCGTATTTCTCGCAGGTCGCCCGACCTCGATTGAGGAAATAAACAACGCGCTGATGAGCGCGGAACAAACTCCACGCTGGAAAGGGGTTTTTAAAACCACGACCGACCCATTGGTATCTTCCGATATCATTGGTATTCCGTATGCCTCCCTTGTCGATCTTTCGCTTACGAAGGTGATCGATGGCGATTTGGTAAGCATTGGCGCGTGGTATGATAATGAAATGGGATATACGCACATGCTGGTGGAGCATGTGATCAAGTCGGGAGCGTACGCGCAAAAATAAATCGGCAACAGATATGTTCGATAGTTATCATTACTACGTTTTTATTCTTCTCCTGCTATTCAGTGTTCTGTTGTTCGTGTTCAACAGCTTCGTGGTGCATCATTATTTCATTGATATCCTTTCGTGGATATTACCGCTTGTTCCCATCATCGGGTTTGTGTATCACCTGCAATTTCGCGACGGGACGGTGACGCCGTTTTATGTGTTGTTTTGTTGTTTGCTTGTGGCGTATGTCGTGGTGTTTGCCGGGACAAAGATATACGCGATATTTAATCCCGTTGTCATATTATGACCATCTATCTTGGCGCGGATCACGCGGGTTTCGCGCTGAAACAGAAAACAAAAGAGTTTTTGGAAGGGGAGGGATATACAATAGCCGATATGGGCGCGTATGAAAACAACGAGGATGATGATTACCCTGAATTTATTATTGCTGCGGCGCAAGCGGTGGCAAATGATATTATCAAGGGCATTGATTCGCGCGGCATTGTTTTTGGCGGGTCGGGGCAGGGCGAGGCGATGGCGGCAAACCGCATCGATGGTGTGCGCGCGGCGGTGTTTTATGGCCCTTCGACTTCGCTCAGGGCAGGTGGCCCGCTCGAAATCATAAAACTTTCAAGAGAACACAACGACGCGAACGTACTCTCGCTTGGCGCGCGATTCGTCTCGGAGCAAGAGGCGCTTGATGCGGTAAAGCTGTGGCTTGATACCCCGTTTTCCAATGAAGAACGGCATAAAAGAAGAATAATGAAATTTTAATGATAGAAATCGTTCCGGCGATCATTGCGCGCGATATCGAGGAGGTGAAACAAAAACTTGCGCTTATCGAGGGCGCGGCCACATGGGCGCAGATCGATGTGATGGACGGCGTGTTTACACCGCCGGTGACATTCAATGACCCGGCGGCTCTGCGTGATGTCGCGACCACCGTTCGCCTTGAGGCGCACTTGATGGTAGCGCATCCGGAAAACAGCATCGACGCGTGGCTTGATTCACCGGTCACACGCATTTTAGTTCACTACGAATCAACGACGCCCGAGAAATTGCAAGAGCTTATCGAAAGGGCGAATAACGCCGGCAAAGAGGCGGGCATTGTGCTTAAACTGGAAACCCCGATCTCTGTTTTGGACGCTTTGTTTCGGGTTTCAGGTTTCAGGATTCATGCTGTACAACTCATGGGCATCGCGGAAATCGGGTATCACGGACATCCGTTTGATGAGCGCGTACTTGAAAAGATCCGTGCGTTGCACGAGCGTTATCCTGATGTTATACTAGCGGTGGATGGAGGGGTAAATGAGCGCACGATCCCTCTTATTTTTAGTGCCGGTGCGACGCGGCTCATTGCCGGAAGCGCGATATATGAAAGCAAAGATCCGCGGCAGGCGATCAAAGCATTTGAAGAAATAATAAAATAGCACGATATAATTATTGATATGACCACACTTCACGAAGAAAAGATAAAACTGCTCGAAGAGAAGGCAAATCTTATCAGGCAGAGCATTATTGAAATGCTCATTGAGGCAAAAAGCGGGCATTCCGCGGGGCCGCTGGGCATGGCAGACGTATTCGCGCTTTTTTATTTTCATATTCTCAAGCACGACCCAAAAAACCCAACATGGCCGGAACGGGACAGATTGATATTATCCAACGGGCATATTTGCCCAGTACTGTATGCCACGATGGCGCACGCGGGTTATTTCCCGATTGAGGAGCTTAAAACACTACGGAAATTCCACTCACGTTTGCAGGGGCATCCGCATCGCGAATGGCTTCCGATGGTAGAGACAAGTTCGGGCCCGCTTGGCTCGGGGCTTTCGCAGACGGTAGGCATGGCGCTTGCCGACAGAATAGACAATGGCAAGGCGACGCAGAAATTCTTTTATTGCTTTATGGGCGACGGTGAGCTTGATTGCGGGCAGATATGGGAAGCGACGATGCTTGCGGGCAAAGAAAAATTGCACAACATCATCGGCATCATTGATAGGAATAATATCCAGATCGACGGCTTCACCGAAGACATTATGCCGCTTGAACCGCTCAAGGAAAAATTCGAATCGTTCGGCTGGCATGTGCTTGAGGTGGACGGGCATAATTTTGAAGCGCTTTCTGACGCGGTGGGCCAAGCGCAAGCGGTGTTTGAAAAGCCGTCGATGATCATCGCGCACACGATTCCCGGCAAAGGAGTTGAGTTCATGGAGCGGCGCTTTGAGTGGCACGGAATCGTGCCTGGCCAAGGACCGGAAGATAAAGTGAAAAAAGCCGAGCAGGGAGCTGAAGCGCTCAATGAATTGCGTACGCTGTGCGGGAAAATTAAATCAGAACATGAATAAAATACAATGAAGAAATTTCTTATTATACCAGTCGTTGCTGTTTTGACTGCAATTTTTATGTCATTTACCTCGCTTTCAAAACTTGGTGGTGTTGGTGATGGAGATCCAATAATGACTCCACTTCGACTATTAAACAGAGATGATATTCTTTTGGGATTTGCTATTCTCTCGATTATTGTATATCTCTGGAAAAAAGATAAATAAAATTATTATGGATGCAACATTAAACCAAAAATTATTTGATAAGGATGTAGAACAGCTTCCTATCCGCAAAGGATATGGCGATGGCTTGTTGCAGGCGGGGAAGGAGGATGAGCGAATCGTGGCGCTGTGCGCCGACCTGACGGGCTCGACGATGACGAGCGTGTTCTCCAAAGAATTTCCGAAACGATTCGTACAGATGGGCATCGGCGAGCAATCGATGGCATCGGTCGCTTCCGGCATGGCGGCGATGGGCAAGATCCCGTTTCTTGCGTCATACGCAATGTTCTCGCCTGGACGAAATTGGGAGCAGATTCGCACGACCATTTGTTACAACGATTCTAATGTAAAAATCGCGGGCGCGCATGCAGGCGTATCGGTGGGGCCTGATGGCGGTACGCATCAAGCAGTTGAAGATATCGCGATCACACGGGTTATTCCGCGTATGACAGTCATTGTGCCCTGCGACGCCATTGAAGCGAAGAAAGCGACGCTTGCGGCGGCGAAAATGACCGGACCGGTGTATATCCGGCTTGCGCGCGAAGCGACGCCGGTCATCACGACGGAAGCGACGCCGTTTGCCATCGGGAAGGCACAGTATTTTTTTACGCCGAAAGAAAAAGCGCAGGTTGGCATTATTGCGGTTGGCGCGCTTGTCTATAATGCGATCATTGCCGCAAAAGAACTCGAAGCGGAGGGAGTATATGCAACAGTGATGAACCTCGGCACCGTGAAACCGATCGACGAAGATGCGATCATTGCGCTTGCAAAAGACGTGGGGGCGCTGGTGACGGTGGAAGAGCATCAGGTTGCCTGCGGGATGGGATCAGCGGTTTCAGAAGTACTTGCGCGACATGAGCCCGTAGCAATCGAGTTTGTCGGCGTGCAAGATAAATTCGGCCAATCGGGGGAGCCAAACGAGCTCATCGAACATTATGGTATGGGGGTAACGCATATCAAAGAAGCGGTGAAAAGAGTATTGAAACGAAAGAGTAATTAAAATTTTATGTACGACGTTATCACTATCGGCGCGGCGACGCGGGACGTCTTTTTGCTGAGTGATCATTTTCACGTGGCAAAGGACAAGCATCTTTCATCATTTGGGGAGGTGCTTTATTTCAATTTGGGTTCAAAAAACGAATTGAAAGAGGTCATTCTTACGACGGGCGGCGGCGCGACGAATGCGGCGGTGACGTTCGCGCGGCAAGGATTAAAGACGGCATGCATCTGCAGAGTGGGCGATGAGGAAAGCGGCCATGATGTGGTGCGGGCGCTCGAACACGATGGCATCGCGACGGAATTCATCCAGCATGATAAAAAATCCCCGACGGCATATTCGACCATACTTACCACTAAAAAAGGGGAGCGGGTTATCCTAACAAAGCGCGGCGCGTCGGACCATATTGATGCGAGTGCGATCCCGCCGTCTCGTATACGAACAAAATGGGTTTATATCTCTTCCGTCGCCGGCAATACCGCGCTTTTGAAGAAGATTTTTGCGGTGGCGCATGCGCACGGCGCTCGCATCGCGTTTAACCCGGGGATCCGCGAACTGGAAAAAGGGCTGCGCGCGATTGAACCGATATTACGCGCGGCGGACGTGTTGTTTATCAATCAGGAAGAAGCGGCGCAGCTCACCGGTATTCCGTACAAAAAAGAAAAAGCAATTTTTCAAAAACTTGATGCGATCGTACGGGGTATTGTGGTGATGACGAAGGGGAAGGACGGCGTGGTGGTTTCGGACGGAAAAACATTGTATCATGCGGGTGTTCCGCGCGCGACGATCGTGGGAAGGACGGGTGCCGGGGATGCGTTCGGTTCCGGCTTTATTGCAGGGCTTGTCCATGAGAAGGGAATCCCATTTTCCATTCAGCTCGGCACCGCGAACGCGACATCAGTCATTCAGCATCTTTCCGCAAAACGCGGCATACTTCATAAAGGAAGTTTCGGGAAATGGCCGCGCGTAATAGTAAAAACGACTTCACTAAAAAATCATGGATAAATCGATTGAAAGGATCGCGCGCGTACTTCGCACCGACAAGGATACGGTGGGGAATCTTTGCAAGCGGATGGAAGAGGTTACGGGAAAACGAAATATTCCACAGAAAGTGATGGAAGAGAACGATGTGCTTGTGGAAAAATCACTCACTGCGCTCGGTGTAAAGAAAGAGGCATTTAATTTCGAGGTATATCAAGCGCTTATCGGCAAGGTGAAGCACAACGACGCGGCTATTTTTGACCTTTTTCGCCAGCCGCGATGCATTGACTACAAAGGATGCAAAACACTGCTGAACTTTGCCGAAGAGCTTGCGAATGTCGGCGAGGGTTTTTTTCTTAAGAAGGAAAAAGCAGTAGAGCTGTTACGCAATCAGCCGCCGATAAACATTATGAAGGCGCTTGGGTATAAAGAGATAAATGAATTGATCGAGAAAGAAGATATTGATCAGGTGTTTGCGGCGTTGCGGTTCGGCGAAGAACAGCAATGGCTGAACGAAGTTTTTTTTGCGCAATATCGCGCACTCACGGTTGATGATTTTGAACGCCGGGGCATCAAACTCCGAGTGCTCGACGGGAAATGGCTTACGATCGCAGAGAAGTTTTTAAAAAAGAAATATCATAATGTGTCCCACCTTAAGGAGCTCGGGGTGATATTTGTGATTCCGCTTGAGCTTCGCACACCCGGCGAGACCATGCGCGTATTTGGTCTTATTTTACATTATCTGCATGAAGTGAGTTTTTATGCAAAATTATTCACGCTATATGCCCAGACGCCTTCAAATTTTGCGGAGCGTATCATCTCGTGCTTGCGTGGCGACGTACTCGATGAACAGATGCACAGCCATGTAGTGTCCAATTGGCTTATCGTACAGCGGTATCTCGCGAAAGACGATGAATACGATTGGCGATTATTTGCGCCGCATGTGAACCCGGAGGCGCTTCACTGGACAAAAGCGGAAGAGGATATCGCGCGGCTCAATGAGCGCTTTGAAAATCTTGACCTCCATTTCTGGCATAATCTTGATTATGTCGGAGATTTTTATCGCACGGAATCCGGCGTGGATAATCTCGTGAGCTTTAACCTGATCGATACGGTGATGTCGCTCGTTATGGAAAAAGACATGATCAAGTATCTCTATCACCACCAGGAAGCGATGTGGAATAAGCTCTTTATGGAGTATGTCGGCGGACGTGACGAGATGGAGCGGCTTACTATCGAAAACTTTATGAAAGGATACATCGCGTTCTAATAGCTATGAATCTCGAAACGAAACAATTTTTTGAAGCGGCTGAAGAGAGCGGGTACGCGATCGGGCAGTTCAACGTATCCACGGCGGATCAGATACGCGCGATCATGCGGGTCGCGATGAAACTTCACTCACCGGTGATCATTGGCACATCGGAAGGGGAGTGTAAATTTATCGGCGCGCGGCAGGCGGTGAAGCTGTGCGAGGCATACGAGGAGGAGGCGGGAGTACCAATCATTTTGAATGCCGACCATACCTATAAAGATGTACAGGAGATAAAAAACCTTGATACGATACAGGCATTGCTTGATGCGGGGTATAATTCAATTCATTTTGACGGTTCCGTGCTGTCGTTTGAAGAGAATGTGAAATGGACAAAGCAGGTGGTGGCGATGTGCAAAGAGAAAAACTCGGGGATATCTGTTGAGGGTGAGCTCGGGTTTTTACCCGGAGCATCACAAATTTCTAAAGAGAAAGTTGAAATAAAGCCGGAGTATTTGACCGATCCGAAACAGGCACTCGAATTCGTAGAGGCAACCGGTATCGACCGGCTCGCGGTGTCGGTCGGCAACAGTCACGGTATTTCATTTCAGGAAGACCGGCTCGATATTGAGCGCATTGCGGCGATCAAAGAAGCGATTGGCAAACGCGCGGTACTGGTGTTGCACGGCGGGTCGGGGATACCCGCCGATCAGATACAGGCGGCGATCGCGCACGGCATACGAAAGATCAATATCAACACCGAGCTTCGCGTCGCGTTTCATGACGCACTCAAGGCAACGCTTACCGGGTCGGGCGAAACTACCCCATACAAATTTTTGCCGCCGGCGATGGATGCGGTTGCGCGCATCGTGGAGGAAAAAATAAAATTATTTGGAAGCGCCGGCGATCGACCATGAAAGATACATTTATTATCAAAGGCGGAAAGAAGTTGAAGGGTTCGATCGAAGTACGCGGCGCAAAGAACGCCGCGTTTGCGGTGCTTGCCGCAACGCTCCTCACCAAAGAAACCTGCGAAATAGACAACGTACCGCTTGTCCAAGATGTGTTCGTCATGCTCGAGATATTCAAAAGCATTGGCGTGCACTGCGAATTTATTGCCGAGCGAAAATTAAGGATTTCCGCGGCATCTCTTTCTCCAAAAAACATTCAGCATGATATAGTGGAAAAGATCCGAGCATCGGTGTTGTTGTGTGGCGCACTCCCTGCGCGCGTGATGCGGTTTACGCTTACGAAGCCGGGCGGGTGTTCGATCGGATCGCGGATCCTCGGTCCGCACATTGATGCGCTCGCGCACGTTGGCATCACGATAAAAAAACGGGGCAAATATCTTGACGTGATAAAGCATGAGAGCGCGGGAGACCGGGAGATCGTGCTTTCTGAAATGTCGGTGACGGCAACCGAAAATGCCGTGCTCGCATCGGTGATACACACCGGCACCGTGACGATATATTGCGCTGCCACGGAGCCCTACGTGCAGGACCTGTGCCATATGCTGGTGAGCATGGGCGCGCATATTTCAGGCATCGGCACCAATACGCTCGTCATCAAGGGGGTCGCGCGCCTGCATGGTGTGAAGCACTTTGTTATGCCTGATCCGATAGAAATGGGAACGTTCATTACGCTTGCCGCCTGCACGAAAAGCCGTATCATCATTAAGAACGCGGTGCCTGAATTCATACGATTTGATATGTTGAAGTTTGCGGAGGCGGGTGTTATAGTAAAAATAAGAAACAGAAAAAAAATCCCCGGCGGATGGGGATACGAAACAGTAGACATGGAAGTCGTGCCGTCGCAATTGGTTGCGGTGAAGAAAATTCACAACATGCCTTATCCCGGGCTCTGTCCTGACTTGCTGCCGATGTTCGTGGTGCTGATGACGCAAGCGCACGGGGTCAGTTTGATTCACGATTGGATGTATGAAGGGCGGCTCAAATATGTTGAAGAGCTGAAGCGCATGGGGGCGGACGCGTTCATTTGCGACCCGCATCGCGCGCTCATTACCGGCCCGACGTCGCTTGAAGGAAAGGAGATCACCAGCTTTGATCTGCGCGCGGGGGCGGTGCTCATTATCGCCGCGTTGACGGCGAAAGGGACGACGGTGATACGAAACGTGTATCAAGTTGACCGGGGGTATGAGAATATCGAAGGGCGATTGAAAAAAATAGGCGCACGGATCGAGCGCGCATAGTAAATTTGAAATTTTATGTTTATTCGAAAGATCGGTATCGATCTGGGCACCACCAATACGCTCGTATTTATTCCTAAAAAAGGAGTGGTGGTGAACGAGCCGACCGTTGTGGCTGTTTCCGCGCATGACCGCACGGTGCTCGCAGTGGGAGCGGCCGCAAAAGAAATGCTCGGGAGGACGCCCGATGCCATTATTGCGTTGCGGCCATTGAAAGAAGGGGTGATCGCCGATTATAAGATCACCGAGGCGATGCTTTCGTATTTTCTCACGAAAGGATGCGGCAAGATACGGCTTTTTAAGCCGGAAATGATGATATCGGTGCCTGCGGGTATTACTTCTACGGAACGCCGCGCGGTGGTAGATGCCGCACTCCAGGCGGGCGCAAAGGCCGCGTATGTGGTGAAAGAGCCGGTGCTTGCCGCGATCGGCGCGAATATCCCTATTAACGAAGCATCGGGAAATATGATCGTAAATATCGGCGGCGGTACGTCAGAGATCGCGGTGATCTCGCTTGGCGGCATTGTTGCGTGGGCATCGGTGCGCGTCGCGGGGAACAAGATCGATCAGGCGATCGCCGAATATGTGCGCAAAATACACAGCTTAGAAATAGGAGAGCGGACCGCGGAAGACGTCAAAATAAAGATTGGTTCGGCCGTGCCGGTAAAGGAAGAGGATTCTATGGATGTGCGAGGTCGCGACATGATCACGGGCTTACCAAGGACGATCCACGTGATGACTAACGAGATCGCGGAAGCGATCGCAGAGCCACTAAAAGAGATCGTGCGCGCGGTGAAATCGGTGCTTCAAGAAACGCCCCCTGAGCTCGCGGCGGATATTATGCACAAAGGAATGATACTTTCTGGGGGGGGCGCGTTGTTGCGCAATATCGATGAGTTGTTATTCAAAGTGACCGGCGTGCCATGCACGAAGGCCAACGAGCCACTGCTGTGCGTCGCAAAAGGGACCGGCATCGTACTTGAAAATCTTGATGTATATAAACGGAGTGTGATGAGTAAAAAATAGAAAGCATGGATATCGGTATTCACGCAAAAGGAGCGTTTAAATACGAGCGCACAGGGGTTGAGGAGTATGTGTATCAGCTTCTTAAGCACTTCGCGATGCTTGATGAGTCGCTACAACACTCTTTTTTTCTGTATACGCCATTTTTTAAAGAAACGCTGTATTTGCCGAATAACTTTTTGGTACGGCAGTTTTATAGCCCGTTTTTTTGGACGAAATACCGTCTTTCGTTAAAGATGTTGTTTGATGCGCCGGACGTGCTGTTCATGCCGTCGAATTTTTTGCCTATGTTTTATCCCAGCCGTACGGTTGCGACGATCCACGGGCTTGAATTTGAGTATTGTCCGGAAGTATATCCTCCCGCACAGCTTGCATATTTGCGGAGCGGTACGAAGCGCGTGGTGCGCTCCGCAAAAAAGATCATCGTACCCACGAACGCAGGGAAAGAAGATCTCGTGAAATTTTATAAAGCAGACCCGAATAAGGTCATCGTTATCAATCACGGCGTGAATCCGCAGGTCGCGTATCATCACCGGTATCCGCCGATTGATGAGCAGTATATTTTATTCGTGGGCAAGCTCGAAAAGAAAAAAAACGTGCAGAACATCGTAAGGGCGTTTTCGGTGTTGAAGGAGAAATACAAGGTACCCCATAAGTTGGTGCTTGTGGGAAGCCCGGGGTTCGGTTATCACGAGATACAGAAAGAAATAGAAGGTACGCTGTATAAGACCGATATCGTGCTTACCGGATATATCAGCCAAGAGGAAAAAGAGTCGTTTTTCAAATACGCGGATGTATTCGTGTTTCCTTCGCTGTATGAGGGGTTTGGTATGCCGATCCTTGAAGCACAGCTCCGGCAGGTGCCAGTGGTTACCTCACAGACCCCGAGCATCGTGGAAGTCGCGGGCGACGGCGCTTTATTTGTTGACCCCGCAAGTGTTGAACAGCTTACCGAATCGATCTTTACGGTGGTTTCTGACGATGCGGTGCGTGTCGATCTGATCGCAAAAGGGATAAAAAACGCCCAGAAATATAGTTGGTTCAAATGCGCAAAAGAAACGCTCAAAGCACTGACCACCTAAAATTCTATTATTGTGCGCGTCGTTCTCGTCCATGATTTTTTAATGCAATTCGGAGGCGCCGAGCGCGTACTTCGGGCGCTTGCGTTGTTGTTTCCTGATGCGCCCATCCATACGCTATTATTTGATGAAGCGATTGTAAAAAAACATTTCCCCGACAGAGTGGTGAAAGGGTCTTTTTTGCAATCGCTTCCTGAGGGCGTTCGCGCACACCATCGACTGCTCCTGCCGCTGTATCCGTATGCAGTCGGGCGCTTCGATGTGCGCGATTTTGATGTCATTATTTCTTCTTCTTCCGTATTTGCAAAGGGCGTAAAAAGGGGCGCGCGCGCCACGCATATCTGCTACTGCCACGCTCCCTCGCGATTTTTATGGGAAGAGCAGAGGCAGTATCTTAAAGATAATCATTACGGGGGT
Source organism: Patescibacteria group bacterium (assembly GCA_038061765.1). Taxonomy (GTDB): domain Bacteria; phylum Patescibacteriota; class Minisyncoccia; order GWC2-36-17; family WO2-46-25; genus MEYI01. The sequence goes on along the minus strand of JBBTYM010000136.1, from coordinate 1,420 downwards.
TTTATGCGAGGTATAGTGAACTATGCGCTTGCGCCGCTGTTACGACAGTGGGATATCGCGTCATCGCGCCGTGTAGATATATGGATCGCAAACTCACATGCAACACAACGGAGAATACAAGAGCGATATGGAGCAAGCGCTACGGTGATATATCCACCGCTTACGAAGCTTGATCGCAGCGGAGAACGCGGTGCGCGCCCAAGAGAATACTTTTTACTGGTATCGCGTTTGGCGGCATACAAAAAAATTGATGTAGTGATAGATGCGTTCAATGCGCTTGGATTGCCGCTGGTTGTTGTCGGCACGGGGCCCGAACGAGAACGGCTTGAACGAATGGCAAGGAAAAATATAGAATTTCGCGGGTTTGTTTCTGATGAAGCGCTTGCAGAGCATTATAATAATGCCATCGCGTGTATTGTCGCGTGCGAAGAGGACTTTGGGATAAGCGCGATAGAGGCGTTGAGTTTCGGCACGCCGGTGCTCGCGTATCGCAAAGGCGGAATAACGGAATGGATGGAAGAAGGAGTTACCGGTGAATTTTTTGATGCACAGACCGTGGAGGGAGTATGCGATGGCGTGCGAAAGATACTGCACAATAGCGCGCGGTACGACCCCGCATGCCTTCATCAAACCGCGCAGAAGTTTGGTAAAGAGCGCTTTCGCGAGGCGATTCTCCGGATTGTGTCGGCGCATGCAGGTGGGGATAAGTGACCGCATATTGCGCCCCTGCTTTTTTAGGAGTACTATAAACTTGTTTTTTATTTCCTAGTGATAACAAAATGAATTTCGTCCCAAAAAAAGTTTTCTTCACGAAGGGTGTCGGGGTCTCCAAGGAGCAGTTGACGTCGTTTGAACTTGCGCTTCGTGACGCGGGTATCGCCCAATATAATCTTGTGCCGGTGTCATCTATATTTCCTCCTAATTGTAAGCGCGTAAATCGCGAAGATGGTCTGAAGGAATTGCCGCCCGGTTCTATTGTGCACTGCGTTATTTCGCGCAATGCGACCAACGAGCCAAACCGTCTGATCGCCGCGTCAGTTGGTACTGCGATGCCGCAGGATGTCAATCAATACGGATATCTTTCAGAGCATCACTCGTTTGGAGAGACCAGCGAAAAGGCGGGCGAGTACGCGGAGGACCTTGCCGCGACCATGCTTGCGACTACGCTTGGCATCGACTTTAACCCTGAAACGGCGTGGGATGAGCGCGAGCAGATCTATAAAGCGTCAGGAAAGATATTCAAGTCGTTCAATACGACCCAATCGGCACTGGGTAATCGAGAGGGAATGTGGACGACCGTTATCGCGGTTGCGGTGTTTGTGATGGAGGGGTAGGCGAGTGCGGTCGCTCTGAGCTTGTCGAAGAGTGTTTAGTTAACCTTCAAGGGTGACACTGTGGATAAATAATAATGATATTTTTC
>JBBTYM010000135.1:0-4845 GCA_038061765.1 Patescibacteria group bacterium | reverse complement strand
CCAGCTCTCAAAATGGTCGGGCGGCATCGGCACCGACTGGCCGAACTTACGGGGCACGGGCCCACTCATTAAAAAGACGGGCGTCGAAAGCCAAGGGATCATTCCGTTTCTCAAGATTGCAAACGACGTGACGCTCGCGATCAATCGCAGCGGCAAGCGCCGGGGAGCGACGTGCGCGACGCTCGAAACATGGCACTACGACATCGAGGATTTTCTCGAACTGCGCAAAAACACCGGGGACGAGCGGCGCAGAACGCACGACATGGATACGGCCAATTGGGTCCCCGATCTTTTCATGAAGCGCGTGGAAGCGGATCAGGAATGGACGCTTTTTTCTCCCGATGAAACACCCGACCTGCATCATATCTATGGTAAAAAGTTTGAGGAGCGCTACGCGGCGTACGAAGCGCTCGCGCGTGAAGGAAAAATACGGCTGACAAAAACAATGAAAGCGCGCGACCTATGGAAGAAAATGGTCACGATGCTGTTTGAAACGGGACATCCGTGGATCACATTCAAAGATCCGTGCAATATCCGTTCACCGCAGGATCACGCTGGCGTGGTGCACGGGTCCAACCTATGTACGGAGATCACCCTGAACACTTCAAAAGACGAAACAGCGGTGTGCAACCTCGGCTCGGTAAACCTTGCGTTGCATGTGAAGGATAAAAAGATGAACGTTGCAATGATCGAGCGCACCGTACGCACGGCGATGCGCATGCTCGATAATGTTATCGATGTTAATTTTTATCCGACGCCCGAAGCAAAGAATGCGAATTTCAAGCACCGGCCTGTTGGGCTTGGCGTGATGGGCTTTCAGGATGCACTCTATCAAATGGACATCCGGTTTGATTCAGAGGCGTGCGTGCACATCGCGGACGAAAGCATGGAGTTGGTCGCGTATCACGCCATCGCATCATCCGCCGAGCTTGCCAAAGAGCGCGGCGCATATGAAACATGCAAAGGGTCAAAATGGGATCGCGGTCTTTTCCCGCAAGACACTATCGCATTGCTTGAGCAGGAGCGCGGCGTGCGCATCGATATTCCTAAAGACGGGAAACTCGATTGGGCGCCGGTGCGATCAGCGGTGAAGCAGTACGGCATGCGCAATTCAAATTGCCTCGCGATAGCGCCGACCGCGACGATCGCCAACATCACGGGTGCGACGCCTTCCATCGAGCCGGTGTATAAAAACTTGTATGTGAAATCAAACCAAGGCGGTGAATTTATCGTGGTGAATGACTATCTCGTACAAGAGTTGAAAGCGCTTGGCTTGTGGGATCATGAATTGCTCGGTAAAATAAAATACCACGACGGAGGCATCACGCGTATTCAAGAGATTCCCGAACACATCAGAGAGAAGTATAAAGAAGCGTTTGAGATCGACCCGATGTGGCTTATCCGTGCCGCGGCCCAGCGGGGGAAGTGGATCGATCAAAGCCAGTCGCTGAACATCTTTTTTAAAGGATCATCCGGACGCGACATATCGAATATCTATATGTACGCGTGGGCGATGGGGCTGAAAACAACGTATTATATGCGCACGCTCGCGGTGTCGCAGGTGGAGAAATCGACCGTAAATACCGCGGAGTTTGGCTCAACGCATAAACGCGCAGTTGCCGAACCGGTTTCAAAACCTGTAATGTCAGTGAATGCTCCGAAGCTGTGCGCGATAATAGACCCGACATGCGAAGCGTGCCAATAATTTAACTAATAACCCATAACCAATAACCCATAACAAGATTTTTACAGTTGTAAGTTTTCAGTTCTCCGTTATTAGTTTGATCGAAGAGAATTATGCCAATCACTAAAACAACGCAAAAAGTAGACATCAATAAACGGCGCATCATCAACGGCGCTGATGCGGATGTGATCCAGCTGTACCCGATGAAGCATACGTTCGCGTGGGACGCGTATAACAACGGCAATGCGAACCATTGGCTCCCGACTGAAATAAGCATGCAGCAAGACATCGAGCAGTGGAAATCATCATCGGTATTGTCCGATGATGAACGGCTTGCGTTCAAAACGGTACTCGGTTTTTTCTCGACCGCCGATTCAATCGCGGCAAACAATATCGTACTTGCCACATATCGGCACGTAACATCGCCGGAGTGCCGTATGTATATGTTGCGTCAGGCATACGAAGAGGCGATACATACGCATGCATATCAGTACATTGTGGAGAGCTTGGGGCTTGATAGTTACGAGATATTCAATATGTATCGCGAACGCCAAAGCATTTATGACAAAGACGCGTTTATCTTGTCGTTCAACGAAGGTATTTTTGATTCGTTATTTAAAACAGGAACATTTGAGAACGATCAGAAATTTCTCGAGAACATCGCGGTGTTCTCGCTTATCATGGAAGGAATTTTCTTTTACAGCTCGTTTGCGGTCATGTTCAGTTTTCAGCGGCAAAACAAACTTGTGGGCGCTTCCCAGCAGATCCAATACATCATGCGCGACGAGTCACAGCATCTTAATTTCGGCATTGAGATGATCAACACTATTAAAGAAGAACAGCCGGAATTATGGACGAAAGAGTTTCAAGAAAGAATAGTCGGGCTTGTGAGAAAGGCGGTGGAGCTTGAATATGCGTTCGCGGTTGATTGTTTTCCCAAAGGGATCTTGGGCATCAATTCCGAAAGCTTTAAAACATATATAGAATACATAGCCGACAGGCGGCTTCAGCGCGTGGGCTTGCCCGTGCAATATGGCAGTCCCAATCCGTTTCCGTGGATGTCTGAAGCGGTGGATCTTAATAAAGAAAAGAATTTCTTTGAAACCCGCGTCACCGAATACAAAACTGGCGGCACCCTGGAGTGGTAAAATACGATGAGGAATGAAAAAGCGGGCTGCTTATGCAGGCCCGCTTTTTTTGTTGTGCTCATTCCTCTTTTGCAAGGAGGAAGTCTTTTATCTTTTTTCGCACAATGGACGCGGGGCACAGCGTCATTACTAACAGGGGTAAAAATACCACGCCGGTTATCAGCCCGATTTCTAACCCGTAAACAAGTCCGAGAAATGGGCAACAAATCAAACCGACGCCAAAAAAATCAGCATTCATGGATTGGCACATCAGTGTCTTTTCCAGTATCCAGTCATTGGTGAGAAGAAAGACAAAAACAACAGCAAATATTGGTCCCAAAAGAATGTCCCACCACCGCGAAATAGCGAATAGCTGAGTTACTGGAACGGATCCCGCAACGAGGTACCATACCCCCCAAAACGCCGCAATCAGTGCGGCGGTCAAAATCGACCACCTCACCATCAACTTTATCTTTCTGGGCCATTTCATAATTACCTCCTCCTTGTAAGGTTTAATTTTATTCAGTTTTTAAGGCTTTTCCTACGTTTGAAACAGCATATCACAAAACAAATAGTTTGTTAATGATGCGCGTTTTCGAGTACTATGAATGCATATGTCCAAGTCGCGGATATTTCTCGCGCTCATGCTGTGCTTTGTCGGAGGCGTCGCGCTCCGCTCTTTTTTTGTTTTTGGAGAAATATATGCGCTGATCGGCATCGGCGTGCTCGTGTGCGTGATGCTCGCGTTCTCGCGTGATATGAAAGTGGTGCTGTATTCTGCGATGGCAGGCGTGTCGCTTGTCGGTATGCTGTGGTTTAGTTCATTTGAGCTGCGGCAGTTTGCGCTTGAAAAGCAGGTGGGCACCAAGATGGAAATAAAAGGGGAGGTGGCGCGCGACCCGGAATTTCACGCCAATACCCAGCGGCTTGTGGTGGCGCCATATGATACGCCGAAAGAAAAGATACTGGTCGTTGCGCCGCGATATCCCGAAACAGCATATGGCGATACAGTGCGCGCGACGGGCACGCTCAAGCGGCCGGAGAATTTCAGCGGGTTTGATTATGCGGGATATCTCGCAAAAGACGATATTTATTTCACAATGAACTATGCGGATGTTGCGCTGGTGCGCGAGGGAAATGGGGTGAGGCGAAGTTTATTTGCATTTAAAAATCGACTGAAAGAAAACATCGATCTCGCGATGCCTTCTCCGCACGCTTCGTTCGTGAATGGCATATTGCTTGGGGATACCGCCGATATGCCTAAGGAGCTTAATGATGCGTTTGTTGCTTCGGGCGTGTCGCACCTCACCGCGCTCTCGGGATATAATATCACAATTATTGCGGTATTTGTCGCGTTTGCACTCTCGTTCTTTTTTACATCATCGGGGGTGATCACCGTGCTTTCTATTATGGGTATCGCGCTTTTTGTGCTGATGACGGGCGCATCGCCGTCGGTGGTGCGCGCCGCGATCATGGGCATCGCGCTTCTGTTGGCGCGCCATTTTGGAAGGCAAAGTGCGCCGCTTATCGTGATAGTATTTGCCGCGTTTACGATGATCGTATTTAACCCGCGCGTGCTGTTGTTTGATGTCGGGTTTCAGCTCTCGTTTCTTGCGGTGCTCGGGCTTGCGTATGTTGCGCCGTATCTGCAAAAGAAAATGGCGCGCCTGCCAGAATTTCTAAAATGGAAAGAATCGCTTACCACGACGATGTCTGCGCAGGTCGTCGTGTTGCCGCTTCTTATATATCAGTTCGGGCAGGTTTCGCTTGTGTCGCCGCTTGTGAATGTGCTCGTGCTCCCGCTTATGCCGTTTGCGATGTTATTCGGGTTCCTGACTGGTGTGGCAGGATTTATTGCGCCACTCGCGGCAAAAATATTCGCGTATCCGCTATGGTGCATCACCGCATACCAGATCCATGTTATTGAATATTTCGCATCGCTCCCGCATTCGCTTATTTCTTTATAATAATTTGAATGACGAAATTAATTTTTTCCTTGATTATTCCCGCCACCCCGTCAACCCTTTCTTTAAT
>JBBTYM010000134.1:0-1583 GCA_038061765.1 Patescibacteria group bacterium | reverse complement strand
TCCTGTGGCAAAAACGCAGGTGTTTTCTACCGCGGCGGACAATCAGCCGTCGGTGGAGGTGCATGTGCTTCAAGGTGAACGCGATATGGCATCGGATAATAAAACGCTTGGGCGGTTCATTCTTGATGGTATCCCGCCGGCCCCGCGCGGCGTACCGCAGGTGGAAGTAACGTTCGATATCGACGCGAACGGCATCTTGCACGTGAAGGCGAAAGACAAGGCAACAAGCAAAGAGCAATCCATCCGCATCGAGGCGTCTTCCGGTCTTTCCAAAGAGGAGATCGAGCGCATGAAGAGCGACGCGCAAGCGCATGCAGAAGATGATAAAAAGAAGCGCGAGAACGCGGAAGTAAAAAACAACGCGGAAGCGCTTGTCTACACTGCGGAAAAGACAGTGCGTGAGTTTTCTGATAAAATGAAGGAAGAAGTGAAGAAAGAGGTGAGCGAGAAGATCGAAGCGCTTAAAAAAGTGAAAGACGGAACAGATCTTGAAGCGATTAAGAAAGTATCGGAAGATCTTTCCCAAGCGCTCCAAAAGATCGGCGCAGAAATGTATCAACAAAAAGAGGGCGAAGGAAAGACCCCGCCCGCAGAAGGAGAAAATAAAGAGAAGAAAGAAAAGCCGATCGAGGGCGAGTTTGAGGAAGGAAAATAATTCAACAGAATATCACGAAACAGCGCATTATTTTTATCGCGTCATTGGTGGCGAGCTTCGGGCTCTCTCTTTTGACGTGGCGCATCGCGAAGGGTGAGTTTGCCCTTATGACCGCCGCGAGCGTCTTGTGGATCGCGGGCGCGATGCTGGCGTTCCTTGTGCTGTACATTCTTTCTGTCTTTTTACTTGCTCCGCGAGAAACAACAGCGGTTTCAGGAGCGTATCTTGTCGGGTTCCTGTTGATGATGGGAGGCGGATATCATTACGGACTTGCGGCGGTGCTCGCGTTCCTGCTTTTCTTTTACGCCGCTTCATTGATGCGCGGACAGATCTCGAATCGGCTCAAGCCGAGCTTTTATCCGCTTACGTTCTACGGCACGCCCGCCGCCGTAACCTCATTTGCCGTGTTGTTTGCATTTGTCGGGTATTTTTACCCGTTCCATTTTAATTCGCTTGCGCTTCCTCCGGCGCTGTTTCGCTACGCCACGCCGGTGGTGGAGCCGCTCATTGCCTCACAGGCGCCATGGTATAAAAAAGGCATGACGGTGGACGAATTCCTTTCGGCAAGCATGATGAATTCTATTTCCGCAGAACAAGCGGGCCTTATAGCGACAAATAAAAAGATCCAAACAGCGCTTGCAAGCGAGGTGGGCAAGCAACGAGATGCGTTTGGCGAACAGTTTGGCATTACGTTGCATGGAGGCGAACAGTTTCAGGATTTTCTTGCGCTGGTTGCCGATTCATATATCAGCCGTTACCTTACGTCGTATCAGGCATTCATCCCTATCATCGTCGCATTGTCGGCGTTCCTTGCGGTAAAATCAGTCGGGTTTTTATTCAGCAGGGCTGCGGTGCTCGGCGCGTGGCTCATTATGAAAATGCTTTTAGCGTTTGGCGTGGTAGAGCGAAAAACAGAAACAGTAGAAAA
>JBBTYM010000133.1:0-1183 GCA_038061765.1 Patescibacteria group bacterium | reverse complement strand
GGTTTCTATTGACGCGACCATAACATAAAGCAATTATCTTTTCAAGAGTGCGTTAGGCGAGTTCAAGAAACTAACGCAACAACCCGATTTGGTTTACGATGCGAGATATGGCAATAATATATATGAGGTTAACCCTCAAAGACAGAGAAGAAATCAGTCGCGGGGTGTGGGCCGGAGAAACATTCAAGAACATCGCGCGGCGGCTTGGCCGATCGCCAAGCACGGTCAGCCGCGAGGTGTGGAGCATAGTGAAGTACCGTCGGTGCTACACCGCTCTGCGGGCGCATGAGCGCGCTGTCGCGTGGAGAAAGAAAAGTCGGCAGCCCAGGAAGCTCGAGAACGCTCCTTTCCTGCGGGATTATGTATATGGAAAATTGCGGACAGAATGGTCGCCTGAAGAAATTGCCAAGCGCATAAAACTTACGTATCCTTGTGATACGACCATGCGCATATCACACGAAACCATTTATCAGCATTTGTATTGCTTGCCCAAAGGCGAGCTCAAGAAAGAATTGATGCGCGGATTGCGCCGTGAACGGAAACGACGGCTCTCTCGCAGCGCGCTCCATTACCGGAGACAGAAAATCCAAGATATCATCAGTATTTCCGAGCGTCCCAGAGAAGTCCGTGATCGCGTCGTTCCCGGTCATTGGGAGGGAGATCTGATCGTGGGAAAACAGCATGCAAGCGCCCTAGGCACCCTCGTGGAACGCACGACGCGGTTGACGTTGCTGGTGCCTTTGGCGGCAAAAGACGCATTAAGTGTGAGAACGGCGTTTGCCAAAGCGTTCACGCGCATCCCTCACAAATTTAAAAAGAGCTTGACGTATGATCGCGGCAGCGAGATGAGCGAGCACAGACTTTTCACCAAGGAAACGCGCATTACAGTATTCTTTGCCGACCCTTCAAGTCCTTGGCAGCGAGGTACCAATGAAAATACCAATGGACTTATCCGGCAGTACTTTCCAAAAGGGACCGATTTCAAAACAGTATCTCCTGCCTCGATTGCCGAAGCGGAACGCAGGCTTAATTCCAGGCCCAGAAAGACTTTGGGGTTTTTCACTCCTTCAGAAACATTTTATCAATTAATCACCGGTCGGAAAATTGCGGTAGAAGCTTGAATTCAGCTTATTCGCACATATATTGAAACTCATTGAAACCGATAGACACCAAACACCCTCTA
>JBBTYM010000132.1:0-14477 GCA_038061765.1 Patescibacteria group bacterium | reverse complement strand
CCCATGCCCCGCTATTTCGCGGGGCTTTTGTTATTGACATCTGCTTTTATGCGTGGTATTCTCGCCATAGCCAATCTCGGAGTATTTTGGTCGGAATATGATATCACGCAAAACTGACTACAGCTTAATACTGATGCAGGCGCTCAAACCCACCTTCGGGTCGGGTGATTTTATGACGCTTGAAGGCATCGCAAAACAATATCGCTTGCCACACGCATATTGTGAAAAGCTCGCCCACAAACTTAAAGAAGCAGGCATCCTTGCGTCGCGCGTCGGGAAAAACGGCGGGTACCGCCTTGCGAAAGATCCAAAAAAGATCAGCGTGCAATCACTTGTCGATGTATTTCAAAAACAACAGCCGATACGATGCCTCCTTGCGCCAAATGCAGAAAAATCATGCGCACTTGCTCTTACCTGCCCTACGAAGAAAGGATGGCTCCGCATTGACACAGAGATCAGAAAAACGCTTACGCGTCTTACCATCGCAAACATATAAACCATGTCGCTTATCATTAAAAACCTTACGGTGGTCGCAGATAGCAAAGAGGTCGTTAAGAGCTTTTCCCTGACGATAAAGAGGGGTGAGATCCACGCGCTCATGGGACCAAACGGTTCCGGCAAAACGTCGCTCTGCTCCGCTATACTCGGACATCCTTCATATCGCGTCACCAACGGCGACATTCTTTTGAACGGCAAGAGCATTCTTGCCCTCCGCACCGAGGAACGCGCGCGACTCGGCATATTTCTTTCATTTCAAGAACCGCCCGAGATCCGCGGCGTGCCGATGTCTTCTTTTTTACGCACTGTCGCAAAAACACACGCCAAAGAAAAGGCGCAGGGTACGATGAAGCGCATTGCGGAATACGCCGAAGCGATCGGGTTTGGGGAGCGTTTTCTTGACCGCTCGGTCAACGAAGGATTTTCCGGGGGAGAAAAGAAAAAAAGCGAACTGTTGCAATTTGCGGCGGTAAACCCCGGCATCGCACTGTTTGACGAGATCGATGCGGGCGTTGATGTGGACTCGCTCAATGCGATGGCACGCATACTCAAAAAGGCAGCGTCCCAAGGAACAGGGATGCTCATTATTTCGCATAGCGCACGGATATTCAAATATTGCGCGCCTGATTTTGTACATATCATCAACCATGGGACGCGCGTAACATCGGGCAAAAAAGCCCTTCTCAAAAAAGTGGAAAAAGAAGGGTACAGGAAAACGGTATGAAGCAAAAATACCCGTACGGATTTCACGATGACGTCACTCCCCTTTATCGCGCCAACAAGGGGCTTTCGGAGGCGGTCGTGCGGGAAATATCAGCGATAAAGCAAGAACCGCAATGGATGCGGGATATTCGTCTGCGCGGCCTGGAACTTTTCACTAAAAAACCACTGCCCATGTGGGGCGCGGACCTTTCCCATATCGATTTCAATGCGATCACCTACTACGCGCGCTCATCTGACAAACCCGCTCATTCATGGAAACAAGTGCCGAAAAAAATTAAAGCGACATTTGAACGACTCGGCGTGCCGGAATCAGAACGAAAATTCTTTGCCGGCGTGGGGGCACAATACGACTCCGAAACCGTCTACCACCACATCCGTAAAGACCTTGAAGCGCAAGGGATCATTTTTACCGACACCGATACGGCGCTTCGCGAACACCCCGACCTGTTCAAAAAATATTTCGGCACCGTGGTGCCTATCGGCGACAATAAGTTCTCTGCGCTCAATGCGGCATACTGGTCGGGCGGAAGTTTTATCTATATCCCCAAAGGCGTTAAAGTAGCTTTGCCGCTCCAGGCATATTTTCGCATCAATGAAAAAAACATGGGCCAATTCGAGCGCACGCTTATCATCGCGGATGAAGACAGCGAGGTGCATTATATCGAAGGATGCACCGCGCCCGTCTACACCACCGACGCTCTGCATGCCGCGGTCGTGGAGATCATCGCGAAGCCACGCGCACGCGTACGCTACACCACTATTCAAAACTGGTCGTCAAACGTATACAACCTCGTCACGAAACGCGCGCGGGCGGAAGAAGGCGCGCTGGTCGAATGGGTCGACGGCAATCTCGGTTCAAAGACCACGATGAAATACCCCACGGTATTTCTGGCAGGCCGTGGCGCGCGCGCCGACATTCTTTCCGTGTCGCTTGCAGGGAAAGGCCAGCACCAAGAAACGGGCGCGAAGGTCGTGCACCTTGCACCGGAAACATCTTCATCTATTGTTGCAAAGTCGGTTTCTTTTGGCGGCGGGCGCACAAGCTATCGCGGGCTTGCACAGGTAGCGCGAGGCGCGCGCAACGCGCGCATCAAGGTGCGGTGCGACGCGCTCGTGCTTGATACAAAGTCGCGTTCCGACACCTACCCCACTATCAAAGCCGAAGAACATGACGCGCTCGTCGAGCATGAGGCGACGGTGTCAAACATTAGCGAGCAGGAGCTTTTCTATTTAAAATCGCACGGCTTTTCTGAAACAGAAGCGGCGTCTCTGGTGGTTTCCGGCTTCTTTGAACCCCTGGCCAAAACACTACCGATCGACTATGCGATAGAGCTCAACCGCCTCATCCAAATGGAAATGGAAAGTAATAGACCCACTGCATGATAACCTTTCTACTACAATCCTTATATTTCGGCTACGACTTCACAAAAATTTCTCAACGTATACGATGTATATGCTTCGAAATTTTTGTTTCGTCTCGCTCGAAATCTAATGATTTCGCTACGAAAATTATCACGCAGTGGGTCTAACGCAAAACCGCATAAAATCAACGCTTGAAGAAGTATATGTATATCCCAAAAACACGCATCAATACAGAGAAATCACGCACTATCGTCACTTTTTCAGGCGAATGCGGTAAAACACTCAAAAAGCACATTATCCTCAAGGAAAGAAATGAGCGAATACGCTGGCTTTTGGTCTTTGAAAAGAACGCTCCAAAAACGATGGATATTGCGATCACCCTTGCCGCACCGGGGGCCTGCGCGGATATCGGATTTGCATGGCACGGCACAAAAAGCATGACGAGCGACATCGTGCTTACCGTATCTCATGAGGCGCCAAAAACCGAATCGCGCGTGATTTTTCGAGCGGCGCTTGAAGGAGCATCAAATATACATTTTCGCGGGCTCGCGCATATCACTAAAAAAGCGGCTGGCTCGCACGCGCAGGTTTCTGCAAAGGCACTCATGCTTTCACCGAAAGCAATCGCATTCCTCAAGCCCGATCTTGAAGTTGCCACAAGCGATGCCATCGCGGGACACGGCTCCAGCGTCGGACGCCCAAGCGATAAAGAATTGTTCTTTCTCGCCTCACGCGGCATTGCGAATGCACAGGCAAAAAAGATGCTGTGCGGCGCATTTTTGAAAGATATTATATTCCCAGCCTCCTGTGGCGTGATACAATGAATAACAGGGCCACAATAAACGCTATACATTACGAAATGCATCTCTTATATGGTTATAAGCTGGCATCCTCAACTCTTTCTTTAATCCACTCACGCCCTTTTATATAAAAACACAACAATGAAGGGCTGCGCTTCCGTTAAGATAAAAGAAAGAGTTGAGGATGCCAACTTAGCAAAGAACTTGGTTTGTCATTTTGTAATGCAAAAATAAATACCATGTCATTTGACCCACAAAAAATAAAAAAGGACTTCCCCATCTTCACCACGCATAAAAAGCTCGTGTATTTGGATAACGCGGCAACCACGCAAAAGCCGAAGGAAGTGATCGATGCGCTCACGCGCCATTACCGCACCGCGAACGCAAACATCAAGCGCGGTATTTACGGCTTAAGCGAGGGCGCGACGGAAGCGTACGAAGAAGCGCGCTGGAAGGTCGCGCAGTTTTGCAACGCGCCATGCGCAAAACAGATCGTTTTCACCAAAAATACGACCGAAGCGATCAACCTTGTCGCGCACAGTTTTGCGCGCGCTCGTTTCACGCGCGGAGACGAGATCCTCCTTACCATAATGGAACACCATTCCAACATCGTACCATGGCAAATAATCGCGAAAGAAAAAGGGCTAAAACTGCGGTTCGTGCATATCACTGAAACGGGAGAACTCGATATGCGCGAACTCAAAAAGAAAGTGACCCGCCGGACAAAGCTTTTTGCCGTAACGCATGCCTCGAATGTTCTCGGCACGATCAACCCGGTTAAAAAACTCGTTGCGTTCTTTCACGCGCGTGGCATTCCCGTACTCGTTGACGGCGCGCAAGCGGTCGGGCATATGCCGGTTGATGTTGACGCGCTCGGATGCGATTTTTACGTATTTTCCGGACATAAAATGTTCGCGCCCACCGGCATCGGCGCATTATTTATTCATCAAAAACACCTTGATACGATGCCGCCGTTTCTGAGCGGAGGCGATATGGTATTGTCGGTGACAGAACAGGGCGCGACGTTTCAGGACGCACCCGAGCGATTTGAAGCCGGCACGCCGCCGATAGAAGCCGCGGTCGCGCTGGGCGCGGCAACCGATTATCTTACAAAGCTTGGCATGGAAAATATCCACCGGCACGAAACAGTGCTTATCGCGTACGCGCTCAAAAAACTTGCGCGTATTCCGGGCATCACTCTATTCGGGCCGCACAGCGTAGAACGCAGAACCGGGGTGATCGCATTTTCATTCGATGACATTCATCCGCACGATCTCGCATCATTACTCGATGAAAAAAACATCGCCGTCCGCGCGGGGAATCATTGCGCAATGCCGCTCCACCGCTCCATGGGTATTACCGCAAGCACCCGCGCGAGCTTCTCCATATACAACACGAAAAAAGACATCGACGCATTATGCGCAGCACTCCACGAGATCATTAACGCACTGCACGCATAATATGAAGATCGATCGCTTCAAAAAAATATGGGAGCACGCACAACTCTCACCACATGCGGGAGCGATCAAGCGCCCCACTCTAAGCGGCGCCGGAGAAAACCCTTTGTGCGGCGACGCGCTACGCATTGATCTCGCCGTAAAAAATGGGGTTATCATCGATGCAAAATTTACGCATCATGGGTGCGCGCTTTCAGCAACGGCAACGTCGCTCCTCTTGGAAGATCTTATCGGAAAGCGCGCCACCGCGATACATACGATGGATGAATATGCACTCCTCAAGCTTATCGGCGCCCCCGTAAGCCCCGCGCGGCTTACGTGCGCCCTCCTCCCTCTACGGGTTGCCAAATCAGCGCGCCCAAAGTAACATTTCTTGATACGAAACGTCTTTATCATATATTAGAGAGTCATGGCTACGCACGACAAACAAGGCATGGAATTCATGGCGCTCTACGACCGGTACAGCGACTCGATATTCCGCTTTATGCTCTTTAAAGTGAGCAACAGAGAAACAGCATGGGACCTAACCCAGGAATGCTTTTTTAAGACGTGGCAGCATAGTACGAACGATAATAAGACCATCACGAATCAAAAAGCGTTTTTGTACACGGTTGCGCGAAACCTTGTGATCGATCACTGGCGCGCAAAGGCAAAGCATGCCACCGTTGATATCGAAGCGGCGGCATACGTCATCGATGACGGTAACGATGTTCACCGTGAAGCCGTCTTACGAGATGAAGCACAATATCTTATGCGCCTTCTGCAAAATCTCCCCGAAGAGAGCCGCGAAATCCTTACGCTGCGATACACCGACGGACTTTCGTTCGAAGAGATAGCAGCGATCACCGGCAAAAGCAATATCGCCATACGCGTACACACGCACCGCGCACTGAAAAAACTAAAAATACTTGCCGAAAAAAGCACCATATAAACCCATGAACCGCATCAAACAACAATTCAAACTCTTGCGCTCCATCGCTCCTGATGCATCACAGAAAGCGAATTTTCGGCGCATCTTGCAAAGCAGGGTCATGCTGGAATCCCGCGCGCTTCCTGCGCGAAGCATATTCGCGCATATCGGACAAAGCATGCGCGCGGCGCACGCGCTTGCGCTTGCGGTAATCATTGCGCTCACCGCTTCAGGGAGCGGCGTATCGTTTGCGGCACAAAACGCGATTCCCGGCGAAACGCTGTACCCAGTAAAACTCGCGACCGAACGGGCGCGTATCGCCGTCACGCCCGGTAAAAAAACAAAAGCAGAGCTTCACCTCGGCTTCGCTTCGCGGCGCTTGAACGAGATTGAGCAACTCATTGAACAAAATGGCGATGCGCAGGCGGCGATCAGCGAGACGCTCACGCGATATGAAAACGAACTTGATGAAAGTGAAACATTCTCGATGCAAGATCCCCTCCTTGCGCAAGCCCTTGCTCCGCTTGTTGGCGAAACCACAGAATCGCACAAACAAACATTGAAGAGGGTCGCCCAAAAAGCACATACACGGTCGTTTGACGGCGATCTTGACGATGATTTCGACGATGCGTACGAACATGCCGAATCAAAAGACGATGCGGTGCTGTATGCGGCGCTCGCGGCAACGTCAACTCCGCCCACGGTGATATCCCTGGTGATCAAAGAAAAATCGCGCAAGAAATGGGAGTCGATCGAATATGAAATGAAGAAAATGGAAGCGGCGCGCGTTGCTCCGGCTGTGCCGGAAAGCACGATCGCCACAGGAACGGCGGCCGCTCTTACCACCGCACAGGAACGCATCGATGAAGCAAAGGCGCGCTGGGAGAACGGCGAATATCGCGAGGCGTTGAAGCACTCTATTGAAGCGCGCGAGTTCGTAAAAGAAGCGGAAAAGATCGAGAAAGAGAGGAGGAAAGAAAATGAGCGCGAAAAGAACAACCAAAGGGAAGAGGACCGCGACAAGGACGAGGACGAAAGGGATAATTAGGTTTACCGGGTCATAACATCAAACACGAGCAGGATAGACCATCCGATAAGCAAAATAAGCCACCCGAAGATCAAAATAATATCCATCCGCTTGTTGAACGACAGTGAAAAGTTCTCTGCCGCCATCGTATAAACATCCCCCAGCGTTTCGAATTTCTCTTTAATGTTCCGCCTCCATTCATCGAGGTGGAACTTTTTTTCTATCACGCCAAATGCTTTTGCCGAATACCAATCACCGATCAGCTTGATATTGCGCTCCATTGATTCGAATTCGATAATAGAACGCGACCTTGCATGGATGATCTTGCGCACCACATCTTTGATGCCACTGCCGCGAAACAAAGTGAACAGCTTTTTCTCCTGCGCGTGAAGTAACCGCGTAAGCTTATTGAGTCGGCGATCAAGCTCAAAATCCAAAATGCGGTACCGCAACAGCGACAAATTACCAAGCTCAAGCAGGCCTATCGTTTCGTCAAATTGGCCCATCTGGTTAAATATGAAGGCACCGTCCCAATCCACCACCAACAGATCGTCTTTGCCGTACTTGATGCTTGCCTCAAGCGTCTGCGCCACTTCTTTTTCATCGAGCGGCTCGCGTTCGCTCTTCAGGAACGCAACGATGTGCGGCATCTGTTTGAAAAACTCTTCCGGACTCCCCGTGTATCGCGAAACGCAAAAAATACCGTATTCCTCCTCAAAGTCCTTATACGTATCATACTTTTCCACGAGACCTTTTGAAGCGGCAAGCAATGACCGCTTCAACGCAAGCACTGATGCATCAAAAATATCCTCGACGTCCACAGCGCCTTCCACCACGATAAGATTTGGAGAATACCGCTTCACGCGGAAACGGATCTCTTTTCCTTCTCTTTTTTGCACGACTACCTCTACCAACGACGGCAGTGGCGTGGCGCGGACGTAATTCGGAGCGCTGCGCGCTTCACGGATGCCTTCGACCGGCACACCGCTCCAATTCTTCTTGGCTTCGCCGACAAACAACGTGACTAATTTTCCTGGCGTTGACATATGCATCATTATTGACAAAAAATAACCTCCGCACTACACTGAAATCCTATAGTACATTCTTCGCCCGGTTGGTGCGTAGCTCAATCCGGTAGAGCGCTCCGCTTTGAAAGGGAGAGGCTGGGGGTTCAAATCCCTCCGCGCCGCCCAATTTTAGAGCTCCTAACAAAGGAGCTCTTTTATTTTACCATAAAAACAAGGGCGCGAGAACAAACTGTAACATCACAATAGATTCGTGCGTCTTCTTTACTAGGTATGGAAAATTATGTAAAAAATTTGGCAGTTTCAGGAGTGATCTCCGCAGTATTTTTTGCGGGAGCTTTCTATTTCGTATACGACGCCGAAAGCGCAAAATATGAAGAAAAGAAGACGGCAGAACCGACAAAACAGTATGAAGAAAGCATTATCGCGCAGATAAACAGCGAAGTTGCGCAAACAATGGAGAATTTTTCGCGCGAAGAATATGCGCTTGCCGCACAACAAACACCCCCTCAAGAGCAGGAATACGCGCCGATAGAAACAACAGAGACGCTCGTATATGATGATGCAAAACCACAGCCACAGCAGGCAGTAAATATCTCTGCGCCCGAGCAATATGTCGCGACTGCCACTCCAAGTACTCTTCAAATTCCTCTCGTCACTATCCCCTCTTTTCCCGCTCTGGCAACTATCCCTAACATTACCCCCATCGCTATCCGGACGACCCCATCGCCGCAACCAGCGCCAACCATCCAGCAAGCTCCCATAATTCCCGTACAGCCAAAACCAGCCGCAACACAACCCCGCACTACTGTTTCATAATGTATTATTTATTGTCTAGCATATATCGCGTATGAAAAATTCATCAAAATTATTTACCGCATTGTTGTTGCTTATCGGGCTTGCCTATATTCTTTCTCCGCTTGTATCGTTTGCAAAAGATAGGCAAACTGAACGCGAATACGAATATGAAGAAAAGGGCGAAGACGATGATCGCTACGAGTACCGCGCGCCGCAACCCGCCGTGGAAGCAACTCCTGTTGTTGCTCCGGCTCAACAGACCGTTTCGGCGCTCGACCAGACCCAGCAGCAGCTTGCCGCGCAATACGCGGCACTCGAAGCCCGCCGCCAGCAACTGGAACAACAGCGGGTCCAGCAACAACAGCTTGCAGAACAACTTGCGAATGTAGAAAAGCAGTTGAGCGAACAACGCGCGGCGCTTGAAGCAAAAGCACAACAGCTCGCACAGCGCAAAAGCCAGCAGGAACTCGCGGCAAAACAGCTCGAGCAGGAAGAACAGCGGCTGAATGGTAAAAAACAATCCCCTGTTTCAAATGCGATCAAAAACAGCGTGCGCAAGGTTACGACCATATTCACCGGCTTGAATAACAACGCCGCACCCACAAGCACACGGGAAAATAATGTGATCGCAGTAAAAGACGAAAATCGCAATGGCATCAGTGACATACTCGAAGGGTTCTTACGCATCGCACGGCGGTAATCCGTTCCCCGTCGAAAAACACTTCCGCGCCATGGGCACGGAAGTGTTTGTTTCGATCATCGCAGATGATGCGCTTTCTGCACAGCAAGAGATCGCGCACCTTGAGCGCGCCGTTGCTGTTTTTGAAAAGAACTTCAGCAGGTTTCTTCCGGAAAGCGAGCTCACGAAACTTAACCGTTCTGACGGAAAATCGTTCCGCGCAAGCGCGGACATGGTGCGCATCCTTATCGAAGGAAAACGCTGGCATGAAGAAACGGGTGGAATATTTGATCCTACCATTATGAGTGCGCTTGAAACGCTCGGCTATGGAAAAAGTATTGATTTTACGCGCGGGCCTGCAATCGACAATGCCGCCGCGGACATCGCCGCGCATCAAACCCTCTTCTCAACACGGCGGCGGTTTTCGGAGCTTATGATCGATGAGAGGGAAAATATCATTCATGCGCCGGGAGGATTGCGCATTGATCTTGGTGGTATCGGGAAAGGATATATCGTCGACGCTGTCGCCAGCCACGCATCAAAAACATTTAAGGATTTTTGGATATCCGCAGGCGGCGACATCTCTCTTTCTGGAACTAGTTTTGGCACACCATGGGAAGTGAAAGTGCAAGATCCACTTTCTCTTAAAGACGACATCGGCCACATCACCCTTTCCTGCGGAGAACTCGCGGCAGTTGCGACGTCCGGCATTACAAAGCGAAGGGGTACTAAAGGAGATCTTGCATGGCATCACCTTATTGATCCCTCAACCGGCCTGCCTTCAAAAAACGACATTATCGCGGTAACTGTCCTTGCCCCCACGACGACTGCGGCCGATATTCTCGCAAAAGCCGTACTCATCGCAGGGAAAGAAAAAGGAATGGAATTCATCTCTCATTATGAAGATACCGGGTGTATTATAATCGACACAAAGGGAGTTATCATGGTTTCTGATCATATGAAAAAATACTTTACGCCATACGCATGAGATCATTTTTTATATTCACGGTGATCGTGTGCGCGGTTTTCGTCGTCGCTCCTCATACCCTCGTATTCGCGGAGACAATAGTACAGTATGACGCCGCGCTTCCGGTCGACACTGATCTCGACGGGCTCACCGACCAAGGAGAATTACAAACATTCGGAACGGATCCTCGTGTGGCAGACACCGACGACGACACCTATCTTGATGGCGCGGAGATCTTGATCGGCAGTGACCCGCTCGACGCGGGAGATCCGGCACGGTACATCGTCTCCGCATCAGGAGAACCGGCACAACGGGAGATCCCGTGGGCATGGTATGTCGCCCGCGCGACCGGCCTTGAAGCGTATGTGTTGTTATTTATTGTTATCGTCATGGGTGTCGGGATCTATACAAAAACCATCCCGCGGATATTTCGCTCCGAAGATGTGCTATCACTCCACAAGGGCATCTCCGTTTCTGCCGGCATCCTTCTTGCCGTACATCTCGTTGCGCTTCTTCTTGATCCGTTCATTAAATTTGAGCTCTATGAAATGCTTGTTCCGTTCACCGCGCACTTTAAAAACACCTTTGTAGGTATAGGTGTTATCGCATTCTATCTTTTTTTGGTCATTCTCGTCAGCTCGCTTTTCTTTCGCGAGCGTTTTCCCCGGCAATGGCGAAAACTGCATTATCTCACCTATCCGTTATTTTTCATGGGACTCGCGCATGGCGCGATGGTTGGCACCGACACTGCGTACCCGGCAATACGCATACTATATTGGGTAACCGGCTCTATCGCTGGTGTGCTGATGCTCTACCGCATCGCATACCCTTATCTCCAGAAACGATATGCGATGTCTGTCGCAACCATTTCGCACGCAACTCCCGATATCATGGATCTCACGCTCGAACGAGAAGACAAGCATGAGTTTCCATACTTTAAACCCGGCCAATACACAGCACTCGCGCGGTACGGTTCGAACGGCAGTATCGGGGAAAAACATTATTTTTCTATCGCAAGCCAGCCCAATAAACGCAAAACTCTGCGTTTCGGCATCCGTATTTTCGGTTATTTTACGCAGGATATCGCGCGCATGCGACCCGGAGACAAGCTCGCACTGCTTGGCCCATACGGTGATTTTGTATTTGAGCCAGAAACGATGCGCCGCGCCGTCTTTATTGCCGGAGGCGTCGGCATAACGCCATTTTTAAGCGCGGTAGAACACGCCACCGAAAACGCACTTACAAACGACCTCGTGCTTCTGTATAGCAACAAGAGTAAAACGAGCACGGCGTTTCTCAACGATATTCAAACGATGGCGGAACGCAATCCGCGTTTCACCCCCTTTTTCTTCCTTACCGAAAAAAAGCCGATGCCGGACGAGCCGCAATTTCTTTCCGGGAGGATCGACGAAATAAAATTGCGTCACTGCATCGGAAATATATTCGCCGATACGCACTTTTTTATCTGCGGACCGCAACCATTTATGGGCGCGACCGCAAAACTCCTAAAGCACTGCGGGGTCTCTCCGCGTTTCATCAGAAAAGAAGAGTTCTACTCCGCATAATTTATTCAAAAAAGCAAAAGGATTGCAGAGCTCAATTTTTTGTGGTACTATATGTGCCTTATTTCATACACATATGTCTATTATCACTATAGTGTGTGCGCGCGAGGTGCTTGATTCGCGGGGTAATCCGACGATCGAGGTTGATATCACTCTTGGAAGCGGGGCGTTTGGACGTTCAGCGGTGCCATCGGGAGCATCCACCGGAAGCCATGAGGCGCTTGAGCTTCGCGACGGCGATGCGCGTCGCTACGGAGGCAAAGGAGTTCTTACCGCAGTGCGGAATGTGATGACCGAAATACGGGATGCGCTTATCAATAAAGATCTCGATCAAGCGGCGTGTGACGCCATCATGATAGCGTTGGACGGGACGCCACATAAGAGCCGGTTGGGTGCAAACGCTATTCTTGGTGTTTCCCTCGCATTCGCGCGGGCAGTCGCGGCTGAAAAAAAGGTTCTTTTGTCTGATCATTTCGCAGCATTGCTCGATGCGCGAGCCGCAACGCTACTGCCGACACCAATGATGAATATCATCAACGGCGGCCAGCATGCCGCGCGATCCACCGATCTGCAGGAATTTATGATCATGCCGGTTGGCATGCCGACATTCCGCGAAGCACTCCGTGCCGGTGCGGAAATATTTCACGCACTGAAGAAAATACTCGCCGCGCGGGATCTTCCGACAACCGTTGGCGACGAGGGCGGCTACGCCCCTCCGCTCCCCTCGAACGAATCAGCGCTTGAACTCATCATGGAAGCAATACTAAAAGCAGGGTATGTGCCGGGAAAAGACATTGCGATCGCGATCGATGCCGCAGCGACAGAATTTTATCGCGACGGCCGGTATCATCTCGCCACCGAACAACGCACTCTTTCAAGTGAAGAGCTTATCGATATGTACGAGCAATGGATCACAAAGTACCCGATCGTCTCCATCGAAGACGGGCTCGCGGAAGATGATTGGGACGGTTATGTTTCTATGACAAAACGTCTTGGTGATCGCATTCAGATTGTCGGCGATGATCTTTTTGTCACCGATCCACAACGACTCCAAACAGGTATTGAGCGCAAAGCTGCGAATGCCATTCTTATTAAAGTAAATCAGATCGGCTCGCTGACGGAAACATTGACAGTCATACGAAACGCACACGCCGCCGGCTATCGCTGCGTTATTTCGCACCGCTCCGGAGAAACAGAAGACAGCACGATCGCAGACCTTGCGGTCGGCACCAACGCAGGACAGATCAAAACCGGTTCGCTCTCCCGCGGTGAACGAACCTGCAAATACAACCAATTACTCCGCATTGAAGAAAAGCTTGGTGCGCGGGCGGCGTTTGCCGGACATGCATCCGTTATACGGACATAACACTATGAATACCCCTGTGCGCCGCCACGCGATCCTTGTCATACTTGATGGGTGGGGGCACCGAGAAAGCGAGGATCACAATGCCATCGCTCAAACTCCTACGCCATTTTTTGACTCTCTTCTCGCGCGCTATCCGCACACACTGCTTCATGCAAGCGGCACGCATGTAGGCCTTCCTGATGGACAAAGCGGCAACAGCGAGATCGGGCACATGACCATCGGTGCAGGTCGCGTTATTAACACCGATCTTGTCCGCATAACCAAGGCGTTTAAAGACGATACAGCGGGAGACAACACAACGCTTCGTTCTCTATTTGCCCATACTGCAAAACATCGCTCCACATTACATCTTGTAGGGCTGCTCAGCCCAGGCGGAGTACACAGCCACCATAATCATCTTCATGATATTATCCGCCTCGCGAAACGCGCAGGGATAACCACCATAGCCGTTCACGCGTTTACCGACGGCAGGGATACGCCGCCCCAGAGCGCACACATATATCTTCGCGAGCTGGAACAGGTGCTTGATCGTGAAAAAGTAGGGTTCATCGCGACCGCGTCGGGTCGCTTTTACGCAATGGACCGCGATCACAATTGGGACCGCGTTAAACGCGCTGAAGACGCGTTATTCCACAGCATCGGCACAGCCCATACAAAAAAACCATCGGAGGTGCTTGCGGCGCTCCACGCGCAAGGAATAACCGATGAACACCTCGAGCCGATCATCTTCTGCGATGAAGCGGGCAAAACATATGCTATTGAGGAAAACGACGGCGTTCTTTTCTTCAACTTTCGCCCTGATCGCGCGCGCATGCTATCGCGCCGCATCATGGAACGGGCTCAAGGAAATAATATATTTTTTGCGACCATGACTGAGCACGACGCGACGCTTCCGGTGCCGGCCGTATTCTCCGCGCACGAACCAGGGCTCTCGCTCGCGCAGATCATCTCCGAAGCGGGACTGACACAGGCACATATCGCTGAAACGGAAAAATACGCGCACGCGACATATTTTTTAAATGGCAAGAAAGAATTGTGCTATCCCAACGAGGAAGATGTACTGATCGAAAGCAGGAAAGATATCCTCACCCACGATCACGCACCAAAGATGCGCGCGGCTGAGATCACCGATGCGGTGATCGAACGTATCGCGCGCGGCATCGATTTTATTTTCGTAAACTATGCGAACGCCGACATGGTCGGACACACCGCAAAAGTCGCTGCATTACGAATCGCGATACACGAGATCGACCTGCAGCTTGAGCGGCTCGTAGCTGCTGCGGAAAAAGAAAACATACCGATA
>JBBTYM010000131.1:0-5812 GCA_038061765.1 Patescibacteria group bacterium | reverse complement strand
GCTCAGGCGAGCAATACTAATTATCCGATTCCCGCGGAAACTTAAGAATAAACGATCGTGCTTCGCACGTAACCCACAACAAATAACTAATAACTTACAACAAAATACAACGTTGTCAGTTATATGTTGTTAGTTATGAGTTGCGCGTCATGCGCGCCTTTCCCCGTGACCATAGGGCATAGGTACTACCTCTTCCCATTTCGAACAGAGTCGTAAAACTATGCACCGCCGATGATATTGCAATAATATATTGTGAGAAAGTAGGTCATTGCGGGGATTTATCATTAAACCAGGGCTCAACCCCTGGTTTTTTGTTTATGTATGCAAAAAAGCGATTGTTTGATAAGATATCATAACAATGGATTACAAACTCAAACGACAACTCATTTTTGCCGCGGTGCTTGTGGCGGTGATCGGGACGGTTTCGTTTTTTACGTATCAAACGGTAAAGCCGAGTGCGTCGTGCATCGACGGCATATTGAATCAAGATGAGGAAAAGATCGATTGCGGAGGGTCATGCGCAGCGTGCAGGGTGGTGCGTTTCTCCGACATCGAAGCGTTGTCGTATCAGTCATTTTTTGCCGGCGGCGCCTATGATGCAGTGGCGCACGTGCGCAACCCCAATGCCCAGCACGGCACGCGCGCGCTTGCCTATACGTTTCATTTTTTTGACGCAAATAAAAGCGTGATAGCGGAAAAAAAGGGAACAACGTATCTGTTAGCGGGGCAAACGCGGTATATCGTGGAGAATAATATCGATACGAAAGAGGCGGCGGCATTCGTGACCTTTACCGTTGATTCCTTCGGCACGTGGGAGACGCAGGAAAAATTGACCGGGCAGGTGGTGCTTCCTATTTTTTCAAAGAAATACGAGCGCGTCGATGCGAAGGAAGGGGTTTTTGCAAAGGTCAGCGGAACGGTGGAAAACCAGAGCGACAACACTTTTGCGTCGGTGGATATCAATGTTGTCTTAGTTGATAAAAATAAAAAGCCGCTCGCGGTAGGGAAAACGGAGCTCGATAATGTGCGGTTTCGCGAAGATAGGGCATTCGTTGTTCTTTTCCCGCGGGAGATCAATCTTCCCGCCGACATCTATGCGGAGGCGATCACCGATTTACTTGACGTCACGAACGTAAAATAACTTTATATCACAAAACGCCATCTGCTTCGTTCCGCCTCCGTGTCTCGCTTCGCTGTACTATATAGTACAGCTTCAGCATCACTACTCGGCGCGCCTCGCATCTGACATTTCGTAATGTAAAGCAATATAATGAGTGCGCTCGCGTATATTCAAAAAACAGATAAGGTGCTTGCGGGCGCGACGGTATTGCTCGCGCTGTTTGGTGTCGTGGAGTTGGTGGCGATGGCATACGGAAACCCCGCGATGGCGTCATACCAATATAAACAGCTCATCGCTATCGGTATCGGTGTCGCAGTGATGTTCGTGCTGTCGTTTCTCGACTACCGCTTTTTTAAAAATAATTCGTACGCGGTGATATTGCTGTATGCCGCTTCGGTGCTTGCGCTTGTCGCGTTGCTTGCCGTCGGCAAGCAAACGCGCGGGCTGACGGGGTGGTTTACGATCGGCGGGTTTGCATTCGCGCCGGTCGAAACGACCAAGATCGTGCTCGCATTGTTGTTGGCGAAATATTTCTCATTGCGGCACGTGGAGATGTACCGCTGGTTTCATATCATCATTTCGTTTTTGTATGTTGCATTACCTATGGCGCTCGTACTCATGGAGCCCGATCTTGGTTCTGCGGTAGTGGTGTTCTCGCTGTGGCTCGGCATCGTATTTTTTTCGGGGATATCGCGCAAGCAGGTCGCGCTGTTGATTATTCTGGGTATGGTGATGGCGTGGGGAGGGTGGACATACGCGCTTAAAGATTATCAAAAGGAAAGGATCGTGTCGTTCGTGAATCCGTACCATGATCCGCAAGGCGTGGGATATAACGCTATTCAGGCGATGATCGCCGTTGGGAGCGGTGGAGTGTTTGGCAAGGGGCTCGGTTACGGCTCGCAGGTACAGCTGGGTTTTTTGCCCGAAGCGCATACTGATTTTATGGCCGCAAGCATCGCGGAGGAGTTCGGGTTGGTGGGGGTGATGATCGTGTTTTTGCTTCTGTGCGTTATCGTCTGGCGCATCATGCGCATCGGCCTTGCCGCGGAGAATAATTTCGCGCGGATATTTTGCGCTGCGATGATGCTTTTGATATTTATCCATGTGACCATTAACATGGGTATGAACGTGGGGTTGATGCCGGTGATCGGCATCGCGTTTCCGTTTTTGAGCTACGGGGGGTCAAATCTTCTCGCGTTGTTTGTGGGGGTGGGGCTAGTGCAGAGTATTCACACGAGAAGTTAGAAATTAGCGAGCAGAACGTAGGGGGATTTCTACTATTTACTCACCAATTTCTAAGTTCTATTTTCCATGATAACCATTACAATTACTACTAAAAAAGGAGTTATCCACACGTTTTCGCTTGAGAAAGGGGATGATTTCCTGTATACTCTTGACAAATTCTCAAAAAGGCATAAACTTGTTGTATCAAGTATAAAAGAGGTGTCGGTTCTCTGTGAGAACGAGGAATCGATGCCGTGCCGTATTGTTAAAGCAATTGCTTCCGGTATCACGTTCAATGTAAAAAGCACAAAGTAACGGGCGCTGTGCTTTTTTGCGTTTATTTGCTTATCTTTATTTCTAATTTTTTTATAAGGAAATAAAAGGGCATCCCTTTTTCGCGCGTACAACGAAAAGGGATTTGCTTTTTTGTCTCTGCGTTCTCATCCATGAGTACTTCACGAAAAACAAAGGTTTTTTCTTCATCGCAGGTGTCGTCCGTCGAACTGCCTAACCTCGTTGAGGTGCAGTTGCATTCATACGATTGGTTCGTGAAAAAAGGGTTGAGAGAATTGTTCGACGAAGTGTCGCCGATCAAGGATTATTCCGGAAAGGACATCTTTCTTTCATTCCTCGATTATTTTCTCGATGAGCCAAAGCACAGCGAGCGGAAGGCGAAAGAGAACGGTCTTTCCTATGAAGCGCCTCTGCGCGTGAAGGTCCGGCTTGAAAATAAAAAAACAGGGGAGATAAAGGACCAAGAAATTTATCTTGGCGATTTTCCCGTGATGACCAAGCGCGGCACGTTCGTGGTGAATGGCGTGGAGCGCGTAATCGTGTCGCAGATCATTAGGTCTGCCGGCGTGTTCTTTACCGCTACTGCGGCAAAAGGCAGGAAATTTTTCGGCGCGAAGATCATCCCGAATCGGGGCGCGTGGATAGAATTTGAAACCGATGTCGATAACGCGATCAATGTGCGAATCGACCGCAAGCGGAAACTGCCGGTCTCGGGGCTGCTCCGCATTTTTGGGTTTGAAAGCAATGAAGAAATGAAACGCGCGTTTGCTGACGTTGATCCGGACGGCGTATATATGGATGCGACGATTGGAAAGGACTCCGCGGAGAACCGCGAGGAAAGCTACATGGAAATGTATAAGCGCATCCGCCCGGGCGACCCGGTGACGCCAGAAGGCGCGAAACAGCTTTTGGATTCCATGTTCTTCTCGATCACGAAATACGACCTTTCCGAAGTGGGACGGTATAAATTAAATATTCGTTTATACGGCGAATCATCAGAGAAGTTGCGCGAACGGGAGATCGAACAGAAAGAACGTCTTTTGAATAAAAAGGACCTCGTGCTGGTGATCAAAGAGATCATCCGGCTGAATAACGATCCGCATGCGCGCCCCGACGACGTTGACCATCTCGGCAACCGCCGCGTGAAATCGGTAGGAGAACTGCTGCAGGCAAAATTGCGCATCGGGCTCGTGCGGATGGAACGCATTATCAAGGACCGCATGAGTACGCTCGATGTGTATACGCTGACGCCGTCGCAATTGGTGAATGTACGTCCTTTGATGGCGGCGGTGAAAGAATTTTTCACGTCGTATCAGTTATCGCAATTCATGGACCAAATCAATCCGCTTGCGGAACTCGAGCACAAGCGGAGAATTTCCGCGATGGGTCCCGGCGGTTTGACGCGCGAACGCGCGGGCTTTGAGGTGCGCGATGTGCATCCGTCGCACTACGGAAGGATCTGTCCTATTGAAACGCCGGAAGGCCCGAACATCGGTTTGGTGGGGCATCTTGCATCGTACGCGCGGATCAATAAATACGGATTTATCGAAACGCCATATCGACGTGTAAAAAACACGAAAATCACCGATGAAGTCGTCTATTTTGATGCATCGGAAGGCGACCGGTATCGCATTGCCGCAACGGATGTGGCGATCGATTCCCATGGCAAGATCGTAGGAACGGAAGTGGGCGCGCGGGTAAAAGGCGTGCCGGGGATCGTGACGGCGGAAGAGATCGATTTTATCGATGTAGCGCCCAACCAATTTATTTCTGTGGCCGCGAGCTTTATTCCATTTCTTGAACATGATGATGCGAACCGCGCGCTCATGGGTTCGAACATGCAGAGGCAGGCAGTGCCGTGCATCAGGCAGGAAGCTCCGCTGGTGGCAACCGGCGTGGAGGCGAAGGCGGCGCACGACTCCGGCCAGGTAGTGGTCGCGGAAGAAGATGGAGAAGTGGTGTCGGTTGACGGCAATCATGTTGCATTAAAAACCGGGAAAGATAAAGAACCAAAGACCTATCCGCTCCACTCATTCGTACGGTCAAACCAGTACTCGAGCATTTCGCAAAAACCGATCGTCACCAAAGGAACAAAGGTGAAGAAAGGGGATGTGCTGGCGGATGGCAGCGCGACCGACGGCGGGCAGATGGCGTTGGGCCAAAACCTCACGGTGGCATTCCTTTCATTTTCCGGCTACAACTTCGAAGACGCGATCATTATTTCAGAACGATTGGTGCAGGACGACCGATTCACCTCTATTCATATTGAAGATTTTTCCGTGGACATCCGCGATACGAAGCTTGGTCCCGAGATCACGACCTACGATATTCCGAACGTCGGCGAAGACCGTCTGAAGGACCTCGATGAGGACGGCGTGGTGCGCATCGGCGCGGAAGTGGATTCCAACGACATTTTAGTAGGGAAAATTTCTCCGAAAGGCGAAGCGGATCTTACACCGGAAGAACGCTTGCTCCGCGCGATCTTCGGCGAGCACGCCAGGGAAGTCAAAGACACGTCGCTCCGGTTGCCGCACGGCAAGCGCGGGCGCGTCGTGGGCGTCAAGGTGTTCTCTCGTGAGCGCGGCGACAAATTGCCGTCAGGCGTCATCAAGAGTATCAGGGTTGAGATCGCGCAGTTACGCAAAGCGGCAGTGGGCGATAAGCTCGCGGGCCGGCACGGCAACAAAGGCGTGATCGCAAAGATCCTCCCCGTGGAAGACATGCCTTATTTGGAAGACGGAACGACGGTAGATATTATCTTAAATCCTTTGGGCGTTGCGTCGCGTATGAATATCGGACAGATCTTGGAAACGCACCTGGGCTGGGTGGCGCTTAAACAAGGATATCAAGCGATCACGCCGGCGCTTGCGGGCGCGAAAGAAGAGGACATCAGGAAAGAATTGAGCGCGGCGGGACTTTCGGAAACCGGAAAGTCGTGGCTCCATGACGGAAGGACCGGCGAGCGGTTCGACCAGCCGGTGACCGTCGGCGTTATGTATATTATGAAGCTGAACCATTTAGTGTAAGACAAGATTCACATGCGGTCCATCGGTCCGTATTCGCTGATCACCCAGCAGCCGCTCGGGGGTAAGGCGCAATTTGGCGGTCAGCGTTTCGGTGAAATGGAAGTGTGGGCGCTTGAAGGGTATGGCGCAGCGTATACGCTTCAGGAAA
>JBBTYM010000130.1:0-2081 GCA_038061765.1 Patescibacteria group bacterium | reverse complement strand
TTGCCGCATAGCTTTTGCCCGACCCCGATTTCGCAAACACGACCATATTGGCATTTTCTAAGCTGAACCGGTCAAAAAGGATCAGGCTGTTGTTGTGCCGGTTGATGCCATAAAGAATTCCTTTGTTAGAGGTGAGGTCGGCCGATACGAACGGGAAAAGGGTGGAAGCGGGGCCGGTGTTGAGGTTTGCATGGATCTCGAGCCGATCTTCCCCGAGGGGCATCGTGGACATGAACCCAATTTCTTGCTGGAAATTCGCCGGCTTAGTGAGCACCATGCGCGCGTCAAGGATACCTTTGATCTCGTTTTCCGCCTTATCAAGCTGTTCGACGCTGTCTTCGATCAGCGTAACGTATGCGCCGATACGGAACAGTTTTTGCGTCGCTTGTTGGAGCGAGTCGCGTAATGATTCGAGGTCGCCTAACGCGGTCTGAAGAATAGGGTCGCGGATAAGTCCTTTTTCTTCGCGCTCCGAAAGCTGTGCTTCTACCGCGGTCACTTTGCGGTTCAATTTTTTCATAACGATCGAGGTGTCGACAGGATGGAAATGGATGCCGATATCAAAGAAGCGATCGAGGTTGATCACCGGCGAGAACCAGTTGGTATTGAGATAGCGGGGGTAGGAGTATAAAAAGAGCGTGCGGAGGAATTTATTGCCAAGCTGGATAAAGCGGCTGTCGATGAGCACCGCCGAAGGCGCGACGACATCTTTGAAGCCCGCTGCGGGCGAAATCTCGGGAATATCGGTTTCAATGCTTGGTTGTTTGAATAGGGCCATTTTGATGAGTTTTTAGCGGTTAGCCTTTAGAATTGATTTGTCTTTTAGTTTTTTGTTTTCCATGTCTCTATAAGCTAACACCTATAAACTAAAAGCTTGCTCATTGTATATTTTCCGATAAAAGGAATTGCTTGCCGGTTTCTCCGGGGTTATATAGGTCAAAGAACAACTCAATGAGTTCGGTGTTGGAGAGCGGCATCGCGCGAACTCCGAATGAGCGCATGCCCGAGATAACATTTTCCACGCGCTGCCACAGCTGTGTTTTGTATTTCTGGAATTCTTCGTCCGACATTTTTACGAATGAAAATGATTTGCCCCCGAAGAGACGGGTGGCAAACGAGACCTTCACATCCTCCTGCGGACTGTAGGGGATGACCGCGAGGAATGTTTTTGACATGATGTTTTGCATACCCACAAAACTTTGGATAAAATCGATGTATTCTTCCGTTTGGATGCGTAAGAGCTCGTTGTCTTGTGTTTTCAGCGCTTCTTTGAGGTCATTGAGATAGTCGCTGACATCAAGTTTGCGCGAATGAATAACGAACTGCACAGGAAAGTCCAAGCCGTTCAGGAAATTTTGATATTGATAGATAAGCGCGTCTTGTTCGTCTTGCGATTTTAGCGCGAGATTGACGGACGAACACATTAAAATCGAGCGCATTGCGCCGCTTTTAAGGATGATGACCCCGTCGCGGATCGCTTCGACATCGACGAGTTGTTGTGTTGCTTGCGCTTGAAGTTTTTGGACCATATGTTTAGCTTATAGCTTTTAGAGATTAGCTTATAGGGTCTTTTCTAAAAGCTAATCTCTAAAAGCTATAAGCTCTATTCTTCCCTATATATGCTCCCGGTCTCAACACTGCTCCTTTTTGCTTTTAATCCCCCGTGCCCTACTCGTTTTTTTGCTTCCGTTGCTTGTGCGGCCTCCTTTTCTCCCGTGAACACCACGCGCGCATGTTCTTCTCTTTTCCAAATAAACATGCGCGGCTTGAGCGAGTAGCTCAAAAAAGCGGCAAAAAAGCGTGAAAAGCGCATGCCGTAGGGGCGGTAAAAGGCAAACAGCGCGCACCCGATGACAAGCGGCAGTTCAATGATAACAACAAGCCAGAAACGAAGCAAAAAATACAGCAAAATTCCCGCGCCAAGCGGAATGAGCATGATAAAAAATTGGCGCATCGTGATGGGGCCGAGAATCTTGTCTTCCACGTCGATAAATTGTGGGACCTGAAATTGCTTCATTAAAATTGCGAAAGATCAATCACCTTTCCTTGGACCTTTGCGACCGGTTTTTGTTCTTCAACCG
>JBBTYM010000129.1:0-3940 GCA_038061765.1 Patescibacteria group bacterium | reverse complement strand
CTTGTTTTCAAGCCATTCCTTTGCAAATGAGTTGGGAACAGAAACACAAACTATCCCGTCCTGTTTGGACTGGATCTCGGTGTGCTGAAACCAAGTATTGAAGCTTGCCTTCGATACGTTTAGTTCCACCTCCGAAAGCACGTGTTGCCAGAGCTCGTTATGTTCCATAAACCTTTTGGCGAGACAAATCTTCCCAAAGTATACCACCTGACGAAGTTATCCAGAAATGGGGCAAACAAGGGAAAAATGACCTATTTCTGTTGATATGGTGTGGATATCTTGTGCACTACTCCTTTTCTTCCCGTATATTATTGACTTTTATGCCTATATTCTCGTATACTTTATATGCATAGCATAGTAGAGAATATATAAAGAACGCAAAGATATGGGAAAGACATATGTACCAAAAAATAAGAAGCGAGCGAAAAAGCACGGGTTTTTAGCGCGCATGAGCACCAAGACCGGCGCGCGAACGATCACGAAGCGCCGCAGAAAAGGACGGACAAAGCTCTCGGTATAATATTGCCATCGTGCTTATAAGGACGCATCGGTTGCTTAAGGAAAAAGATTTTAATAGTGTATTAGGAAAAGGGAGGTTTGTGATGACCCCCCTTTTTTTGTTAAAATATATACGAACCGGTCTTTTGCATAGTCGGTATGGGTTTGTGGTAAGCAAGAAGGTGTCTAAGAAAGCCACAGAACGAAACAAGGCGAAAAGACGGTTGCGCGATATTGTACGCACGAGCCCGCAAATCGCTATGCAAGGGTACGATGTTGTTTTCGTGGTAAAGAAAGAGATCGTAGCCGCGTCCTTTGATGTAATAAAAAAAACCGCTCGCGACGCTCTCGAAAAAGCGCTTTCCTCCCCTCGTCCTTAATATCACCGTTTCATGCTTTCTTTTTTGTTCAACGAAGTATTTTATCGCCCGCTATTTAATGCGCTGGTGTTTTTGTATCAAACTGCGGCATTTTATGACCTCGGCATCGCGATCATTCTGTTGACCGTGGTGCTGCGGCTCGCGTTATGGCCGCTTGCAAGTAAAGCGCTCCGCTCACAAAAAGAACTGACGGCGCTGCAGCCGGAAATAAAAAAACTCCAAGAACAGTATAAAAACAACAAAGACGAACAAATGAAGCGTGTGATGGCGCTCTATAAAGAAAAAAAAGTAAATCCGTTCTCCGGGTTCGTGCCGATCCTCATCCAGCTCCCCGTGCTTTTTGCTTTATATCGCGTGTTTTTTGCGGGGTTCAAAGAAGAAAGCATCACCGCGCTCTATAGTTTTATTCCAAACCCCGGAGCGATGCAGCATATGTTTTTAGGAGTGCTTGATCTCACGATAACGCACAATATCGCGCTTGCGGTCATGGTGGGTGCGTTTCAGTTCTATCAGTCCAGAATGATGCTTAAAGACCAGCAAAAACGGCAAAAAGGGCCAGTGGCACAGAATGATTTTGCCGCGCATATGTCAAAACAAATGGTGTATGTGATGCCCGCGGCGATCGCGTTTACCGCATATATCCTCCCGACAGGCATCGCCTTATATCTTGCGGTAACGACGCTTTTTTCCATCGTTCAGCAGATGCATGTGCTCAAAAGCGCGTCCGCAGAAGCAACATCGTGAGCGAGCTCAAAAAAAAGATAGCGCAGAATTTTCTTATTTCATTTGGCGGGCGGTTTGCGGCGGGGGCGCTCGGGATTATTTCGGTCGCGCTTATTACCCGCACGATCGGCGCTGATGGGTTTGGCGCGTATAGCACCGCCATTGCTTTTCTTTATATTTTTTCGGTGTGCGCCGATTTTGGCCTCTACCCGCTTCTTGCGCGCGAGATCGCAAAGCCGGATGCGGACGAAGCACGGGTCATCTCCGTTATTTTTTCAACACGCTTGTTGCTGTTAAGCGTGTTCATGACGCTTTCTTTTGCGGTCGTTGTCTTCATGCCTTATAGCGGCGCGGTAAAATGGGGTGTCGTGATCGCTTCATTGGGGTTTGCGTTCCAATCGCTGTCCGCGGTGCTTATGGGGGTGTTTCAAAAACAGCTCAAGACCGCGATCCCCGCTATTGCCGATATCGCCGCGCGGGTCGCCCAGCTTGCGGCGGCACTGTATCTTTTTTATACCGGCGGAAACTTTCTTCACTTTCTTTTCGTGTTTACGGTGGGGGGCGCCGTGCAGTTTGTTATCGTGTGCTTCTATGTGCGCCGGCAGATCCCGTTTCGCGTGTTGTTTCAAAAAAATGCGTTCGTGCGGACGATACAAGAAAGCTGGCCTATGGCGATATCTGCGGTGTTGGTGTTGGTGTATTTTAAGGGGGATACGGTGCTTTTGTCGCTTCTACGTACGCCTCACGATGTAGGGGTATATGGCGTAGCGTATAAGATACTCGAAAATATTATCTTTTTCCCTATTATGTTTGTCGGACTGGTGATGCCTCTTCTCTCAAAATATTTTACCGCGGACATCGGGCTGTTTCGGGCGGTGTTTCAAAAAACGTTCGATTTTCTGGCGATGATCGTCGTGCCGCTTGCGGTGGGCGGGATATACCTTGCTCCCGATATCGTGCACATCCTCGCCGGAGGCGGGTTTGAAGAAGCGGCTGTGCCATTAAGGATACTATTTGTCGCGATCGTGTTTATTTTTTTTGGAGCGCTGTTTGGCAGCACGATCATCGCGATCCATAAGCAGAAGAAAGTGATGTGGGTGTACGGCGCGGCCGCCGCGCTCAACATCATCGCAAATTTGTATCTTATTTCTTACTATTCATATGTCGGCGCAGCCGCCACAACAGCCGTCACAGAGCTTCTGGTGTCCTCCTGTATGCTTTTTATCATTTATCGGGCGACTGACCATCTTCCGCGCATCGGCGCGCTTGTGAAGGCGTGTGGCGCGACAGTATTGATGGCCGCCGCACTCTTTATCTCTCCTTCCCAGAGCTTTTTATTTCTTATCGGGCTTGGAGCCGCTGTGTATGCGGGAGCGCTGTATGCGTTCAAAGGCATTACCCAGGAAGACCTGCGCTTGTTGCGGCAGATCGTACGCCCCTCACGAGAGCTTATTTAGCTTTCCATTACAAACCGCCATCTGCTTCGTTCCGCTTCCGTGTCTCGCCTCGCTGTACTTATAGTACAGCTTCAACTTTACTACTCGGCGCGCCTCGCATCTGACGTTTTGTAGTGCAAAGTTATTTAATTTTTACGCTGTAGAGAAATCCGTCTTTTTTATTGAGAAATACGAGAATGTCTTCTTGTGGCGAGAGTAAGAGATTGGCCGCGTCAAACTCGGCGCTCGGAAACTCATACAGCATCTCTTTTTTACCGGACACAAGGTTTACGCGCCATAGTTGTTCTTGCGCAACATACAACCCTTTATAATAATCGTCCGGCCACACGATGCCGGGCATGCTTGTCGGTGCCGCACACACGACACTTTTCTGATCTTTTGCAAACACGCATTTTTCAGGGAGAGCTGCAACGTCGAGTTTTTTAATAGAGGCTCCTTTTTTATCCGCCACCGAAAGAGAAAGATCTTTTCCTTTTTGCGAGGTTTGCGAAAAAAGAAAGCGTTCGCCATCCGGAGACCACAACGTAGTAAGTCCATAGATGTCCGTAAGTATGGTAGAGAGTTTTTGTGTGCCCACATTAAGAACCCACAGTAGGTTAGGCGCAAGTCCTGATGGTGCGGTGGAGAGTGCAATTTCGTTTTGCGTTATCCAGCTGATCCGCGCTTCTTGGAGGCGGGTGTTGATCACGGTGGCGGCATTTGCGCCGTTCGGATCAGCGAGAGAAATGTTATTGATGCCCCCACCCGTTTCCTGGTAGTGGTATGCGAGTTTATTTTCTGCGGGAGAAAACGCAAGCGAGTCGATATGAGTGTCGTAGGGCGATGTTTGTTTTGTTTGGGTGTTGTAGTAGAACGTTTTTCTACCGTCTGGACTTGCATACA
>JBBTYM010000128.1:0-21266 GCA_038061765.1 Patescibacteria group bacterium | reverse complement strand
ATCGTAACGCGGCGTATCGCGTATGGCTCGTACCTCAAACGACATACGTATGAGCCGAAAGGAAAGCGGTTTGCGCGTCCGCATGTCGAATTTTTCTTCAAAGACGATGCCGCACATGACCCGTTGATGCTCTGGGTCCCCGCGTTAGGGCGCTATGCGTTGTATAAAGCAAGTGTGCCAATAGAAAACGAAGGTTCAAAGCTCGGCGAGCTTTCACCGAGCGAGAATCCGCTTTTGCCCCAGCATGAGGGAGACATCGACAAACTTATCGAGCTTGCGACAGAATGCTTCGTTATCATCGAAGAAGCATTCGCCAGAACCGGCGTAACGCTTGTGGATCTTAAGATAGAGTGCGGACGTGACGCGGACGGCATATTCCGCATCGGCGACGTGGTAGACAACGAATCGGGCCGCCTGTGGATAGGCGGCGACGAGAACCATGCGCTCGATAAGGACTATTTCCGCAAGATCGCAAAGGCAGGCAGGCCACTTACGCCTGCCGAACGCGCAAAGATCGCAGCGGATTACGCAATAGTTGTCAATCTGAGCTCCTTGTTCCTTTCGTAGTTGAATTGTTTTAAAAAAAACGCCGGTGGAGAAAACCTCCCCGGCGTTTTCATTTGACCATTTTCCTTCGGTATGACACCATTATTTCACGTAGTTCCTTTATATAAAATAACACCACAAGGACGTGATAACCTCCAAACCACAGGAAGAGAGGAGTGAGTATGGAAGAAAAAAAGAAGGGTAGAAGAGTGCTGCGCTGGGTAGGTGTATTCTTTTTTTTAGCGATGTTCGTTGTGGTGTTCCTTTCGGCACGCAGTACAAGAGGTATTTCCATGGATATGGACTCCATAGATGATGGCAACTCGCTCCGAGCGCTCTTTAGTACCGAGGGTCCTCCGGTACAATGTTTCGAGTTTTTTCGGATGCATAAAAAGATATGCATGCACCCGGGATCCGAGTTGGTAAGCGGCGGATCTGATAAAACAGTGCTTGATACGAATTTCATTGTAATGGTGAAGATCCCGGAAGGCGATGGGCGGATCCCGCAAATATCGTGGCTCGAGGTAGTAAGGTTTCCGACCATACCGCTCGTGTTCGTACGTCTTTCGGATGGCGAAACTGAATACGGCGCCGGAAAGGGTAGCACATTCGAAGAGGCGATGATAAATCTTTCGTTCAATTTTCTCACTCAAGAAGAGGGGGACGCTGTGGAGGGTGTTTCCACTAATAACATCACCATATGATTGAACTGGGCATACGACTTTCCGGATAATCCGGGAAGTCGTCTTTTTTTCTGTTAACTTTTCTGATAGAATGCGCGAATATGACGCTTAACGAAACACGGCAGAAATTCCTTAATTTTTTCCGAACGAAGGGACATACGATCATTCCTTCTGCATCGCTCGTGCCCGAAGATAAAACGGTGTTATTTATCACCGCGGGGATGCAGCCGCTCGTCCCGTATCTTATGGGTGAAAAAGCGCACCCGGAAGGAACGCGATTTACGAATGCGCAAAAGTGTCTTCGCACCGATGATATTTTAGAAGTGGGGGACAACCGGCATCTTACGTTCTTTGAGATGCTCGGGAATTGGTCCTTTGGCGATTATTTTAAAAAAGAGTCCATTGAGTGGAGCTTCGAATTGCTCACATCAAAAGAATGGTTTGGCATTTCACCGGAAAAATTATACGTAACGGTGTTTGAGGGCGACATCGCGATCGGCGTCGCGCAGGATGATGAATCCATCGGATATTGGAAAGAAGCGTATGCGCGAGCAGGCATCGAGGCGAGCGTGGCAAACGGACGCATTTCGATGTATCCGAAAAAGAAAAATTGGTGGGAGTTGGCAGGTAACGGACCGTGCGGTCCGGATACAGAGATTTTTTATGACACGGGCAAAGCGCATGATCCTGCGTTTGGCGAGCAATGCCACGCCAATTGCGACTGCGGGAGGTTTGTGGAGATATGGAACAATGTGTTTATGGAATATGAGAAGAAAGAGGACGGTAAAGGCGGGTATGCGTATGTGCCGCTTGCGCATAAAAATGTGGATACCGGGATGGGGCTTGAGCGCATAGCGATGGTCTTACAAGGGAAAGAAACGGTATTTGAGACAGATGTTTTTACGGCGCTCGTGCAGAGCATCGAGAATAAGGAAATTCCTTATTCGCAGGAGATGCGGCGATATCGCATCATCGCCGACCATATGCGTGCGGCGGTTTTCCTTATTGCCGACGGCATAGCGCCATCGAATGTAGAACAAGGGTATATCTTACGAAGCTTGTTGCGCAGAGCGTTTACGCATGCGCGGATACTCCGCTTGCCCGAAGGGTTCTATCGCGCCACGGCGCACGCGGTGTACGAATACTATGCGGACGCGTATCAGCTTTTTCCGTATGAGCAATGTGAGAAGATCATACAGGAAGAATGTGAAACGTTCGGCAGGGCGTTTGAAAGGGGAATGAAGGAATTTCAGGCGCGTGCGGAACATGCGCGCATGACGGAAGCAAAACGCATCGCAGGAAAAGATGCGTTTGATCTTCAACAGACATTCGGCTTTCGTCTCGAATTGATGATGGACCTCGCACAGGACGCAGGGATATCTGTGGATGAAGCGGGATTCTGGGAGGAGTATAAAAAACATCAGGAAGTTTCGCGCGCGGGGGCGGAAAAGAAGTTTGGCGGACACGGGTTGAAATTGCAAACAGGAGAACTAAAGGCGGCAGACGACGAGGAGCTTGCGCGGGTAACGCGTCTCCATACCGCGACGCATCTATTGCAGGCGGCGCTTCGGCGCGTGCTGGGCGAGCATGTGCGCCAGAGAGGGTCAGATATTACCGGCGAGCGGCTGCGGTTTGATTTTATCCACACCCAGAAAATGACCGATGAAGAAAAAAAGAAAGTGGAAGATATGGTGAACGAACAAATTGGGAGTGCGCTTGAGGTGAAAGCCGAGGAGATGCCTATCGCGGACGCGGAGCGCACCGGTGCGCTGATGTTTCAGAAAGAAAAATACGGAGAAACGGTGAACGTGTATTCTATCGGAGCATTTTCAAAAGAATTGTGCGGTGGACCGCATGTGCACAACACGAGAGAAATAGGGAGATTCAAGATCATTAAAGAAGAGGCGTCATCTGCCGGTGTGCGCCGTATCCGCGCGACCGTGGAATAAATGCCTATTATTTTTTATGCCGCCATACTCTTCAATTCTTTCTTTAATCCGTTCACGCCCTTTTATATAGATATTAATGAAGGGCTGCTCTTCCGTTAAGATAAAAGAAAGAATTGAAGAGTATGGCGGAGATGGCTAGGTAAAAATACGTTTCGTTAATGTAAAACAAGCATGGAATTTTTATCACTTGGAGGAATAGTAAAAGAACAAGCATCCGCGGTACTTGTTGGCGTATATACTGATAAGATCACCGCTTCATTGGTGAAGCGCGAAGGAGGGAAAACGGCGGTGGTTGCGACAGCGATAGAGACGCAGGAAGGCGTGGCGCTTTCGGGCGGAGCACTTGATATGGAGCGGATCGCATTTAATTGCAGGAAGGCGCTCGCGGCATTGCCACAAAACGCGGGAAACATACCGCACGATGCGATATTTGCGCTGGGGGGCGGTATAGAGGCGTTTTCAGTTATTCATGCGAAAGATATCCGAGAAGCGAAAGATAAAAAAATATCCACAGAAGAGCTCGCTGCGTTTATCGGTGCGCACGCACAAGGAAAAAATGAGGCGGTATCTCGGAGTTTTGCGGAGAGCTTTCATATCGATGGGTTTGCGGTGGCCGACCCTGTCGGCCTCAACGGCGGGGAAGTACTCATCGACATCGTTCGCCTAGCGTGCGATGCAGGGCTTGCGCAGGTCCTCACTCAAGCAGCGGCAGACGCGGGGTTGGCGGTGAAGGGATTTGTCGATATGCGGTATGCGGCCGCAACGTATGCGAAATTTTTTGAGGAGGGACGCGACAGCGCGATAGTGCTGTGCGTGTTCGAACAGGAAACGAATGCAGTACTTGTGCGCAACCGCGCGGTTGCGGGCAATGGTGTCGTACAGGCAGGATATGGTATAATGATTACAGCAATTGAAAAAACTTTTTCCGTCGGGCATGAAGAGGCCAAAGATATCATGCGGGCGTTCACACATAAAACACTTGATGCGCACGTGAGCGAGCGTGTACAGGCGGCGTGCAGTGCGGCCGGCGCGGCGCTGGTCACCGAGATCGCAAAAACAGTTTCTAATCTTGACCCCACGAGTTTATTGCCCGGGAATATTCGCATCGTGACGGGGGAAGATATGCCCACGATCGATGAAGCGTTTCATTCTCCCGAGTGGCTCGCGCCGCTCCCGATAGAACGAAACGCTACTGTTGCGGTGTGGCATACGCCGGAACACGAAAACAGCACAACGACATTCGACGCGCTGATTATAGAATCCCTCTAATTTTTTATATCAACCAATGAAAAAAATACTGTATATTCATCCCGAAGAAAGCGTCGCGTATCTTATCGACCGGCTTGAAAATACCCAAGACGACACGTTGTATCTTGCGGGAGACGATCACCCGGCGCTTTTTACCGATGCGGTGAATATGAAATTGCTCGCGCGCGAAGCAAAGGTGCTCGGCAAGCGCGTGGTGATTATCGCGCAAAATCCTGCGGTGCTTGAAATGGCGCAAAATGTTTCGTTCGATACGGTCGCCGAGAGCGCCGCTGATCTGGAACGGCAGGAAGCTGAAGCGGCGGCCCCGGCCGTGCCATCAGCAGAAACAGCACCATCATCACATTCGGCAGAAAGCGGCGAACAGGAGGAAGAAGTGGCGGTGCGCGTCATTCGCGACGAGGATATCCGAACCCCTTCTTCATACGACGAAGTACTGATGAGTCCTCCGCGCGAACATGTCGAGGAAGAACAGTATGTCGTAGAAGATCACCGAGAGCTGGTATCAGAAGCACCAAGAACTTCGCCGGTAAACAAAGTATTTCGCGGCAAATCGCTCACGTGGAAAGTCGTGATGGTTTCTTTCGTGGGCGTGGCAGTGCTTGCGGGAGTGGCGTTTTACGCATTGTCCCCGCGATTAACAGTGACGGTCGTGCCAAAAAAGGAATCGGTGCGGTTTGATTTCTCCGCGATCGCAGACAGCAAGATCTCGAGCATCGATATCGACAAGTCAAAAGTACCCGGACAGATCATTACGATCGAAAAAGAAGTGAGCGGCGATTTCACCGCGTCGGCAAAACAGGACAAAGCGACCAAAGCGGAAGGAAAAGTGACCCTGTATAATGAATTCAGCTCAAGCGCGCAACCATTGGTGCAGAACACGCGGCTTCGCGCGCCCGACGGTAAGATATTCCGGCTCAAAAGCGCGGCGACCGTTCCCAGCGCTACGGTCCAGGGCGGCTCGGTGACCGCGCCCGGTACGGTGGACGCGGCAGTGACGGCGGACGAAGCGGGTCCCGCGTACAATATCGCTCCTACGACATTTGAGATTCCCGGATTTGAAGGATCGTCAAAATTCACGAAGTTCTCCGCAAAATCTTTTGCGGCAATGGCGGGCGGCGGCGCGGGCGAGGGATATGCGGCAACCGCGGACGATCTTGAAAAAGCAAAAGCATCTTTACAGAGCAAGCTGACCGAAGAAACAAAAGGATATGTCGAAGCAAATGTACCGAAAGGATTTGTC
Source organism: Patescibacteria group bacterium (assembly GCA_038061765.1). Taxonomy (GTDB): domain Bacteria; phylum Patescibacteriota; class Minisyncoccia; order GWC2-36-17; family WO2-46-25; genus MEYI01. The sequence continues at coordinate 15,579 of JBBTYM010000128.1, read as the reverse complement.
GTGCTTGAAAGTGCGGTCGCGCACAATGCGCCAGAATTTTCTTCAGATACGCCTGACGCCGCTGGGAAGTTCGTCGCACGGCTGAAGATCTCCTATGATGTGTTCGCGTTTTCTGCAAACGATATCGCGACACTCGCGGAGCAGCATCTTTCACAGCGGCTTTCAGATGAAAGAAAAGCACTGCCCGGAACACGCGTTATTTCCTATGAGCGAGAGGCATTCGGCCCCAGCAAGGAAACATTGAGTTTCACGGTAAAGGCAAGCGAGCTTGCGGCGGGCACCGTGAACGAGCAGCAGGTAAAAGAGTCGCTGACGGGCAAGGGGTCTTCCGATATTCAGCAGATATTGAGCGCGAATGATGCGATAGAAAGCGCAGAAGTGACGTTTTGGCCATTTTGGATATCGCTTGCGCCTGGCAATCCGGATCATATTACGATCGTTGTTGCCGAGCCGTAGTAAGCAGGGGGTGGGTGTGTATTCCTTCACACTTTCGTGTGGGGGGTTGACTAATGTTCGCCAATTTGTTAGAAATAACTAATATTTATGCCACAAGAGAGAATTCGTAGGGAGGGGATAGCCCAGGAGAACTTATCCAATGGACTGTTTCGTGTCCAGCTTCAGGATGCAGCGTTGGTACTCGCGCACTTGTCGGGCAAAATGCGGTTGCACCACATTAAGGTTCTTCCGGGAGATCGGGTGACGGTTGAGTTGAGTCCGTATGACAAGACAAAAGGACGGATCGTATTGAGAGCGAAATAATATAATTATGAAGGTAAGAGCATCGGTAAAAAAAGTGTGTGCGAAATGCAAATCGATCCGAAGATTCGGACGAGTGTATGTCATCTGCACCAATCCGAAGCATAAACAACGCCAAAAATAATATGCCAAGAATCGTCGGTGTCAATATTCCTGATAAAAAACGGATGGAGGTAGCGCTTACCTATATCTACGGCATCGGCCCCGCGCGGGCGCGCCGCATCCTCGCGGAAACAAAAGTAGATCCCGAAAAACGCGCGCATACGCTTACCGCTGATGAGGCAAACCGCCTGAAAGAGGCGATTGAAAAGAGCTACAAGACGGAAGGCGACCTGAAGCGCGATATCATGATGCATATCAAGCGCTTAAAGGATATCAAAAGCTATCGCGGTATCCGTCATGTGAGGGGACTTCCGGTACGCGGTCAGCGCACCAAGACGAATTCACGCACGCGCCGCGGCAACGTACGAAAGACAGCCGGTTCCGGACGACGCGCAGTTGAGAAGAAATAATAGCGAACGTATTTACTATCATGGGAAAGAAGAAAGTATCAACACAAAATGAAGCGGAGCTGATGAAAGAGACCGAGGAACGCGAATCCTCGGCGAAAAAACCCGCGCCTTCTCCGGTAGCGAAACGGGTGATGAAAACAGGACAGGCGCACGTACAGGCGACGTATAACAACACGATCATTTCGGTCGCGGATGATGCAGGAAATATCCTCGCATGGTCCTCGGCGGGCTCGCTTGGTTTTAAGGGCGCGAAGAAGGCGACGCCGTATGCGGCATCGCAGGTTGTTTCAACGGTGGTTGAAAAAGTCAAAAAGACAGGCCTGCAGGATGTCGCGATATTCGTGAAGGGGATCGGCTCGGGAAGAGAGTCTGCCGTGCGCGCGCTCGCGGGGAATTTCAATGTTATTTCTATTTCAGACGTGACGCCTATCCCGCACAACGGGTGCAGGCCGCCGAAAGTACGGCGCGTCTAACCTATCGATATCTTTATGGAAGCTAAATGCAGAAAATGTAGGCGTGCCGGAGAGAAGCTTTTTTTGAAAGGCGAGCGTTGCGGTACGGCAAAATGCGCGGTGGCGCGGCGCCCCGGTCCTCCGGGCGTGCATGGCGCGAAACGCAAGAAACGCGGGGGTTCTGAATACGGTACCCAGCTTGCCGAAAAACAGAAAGTAAAACGCAGCTACGGCATCCAGGAGCGCCAATTTAAAAAATACTACGAAATGGCATCCGCACGGACAGGCAACACGCTGGATATCCTCGCGGCATTGCTTGAAACCCGTCTTGATAGCGTTGCGTTCCGGCTCGGGTTTGCCGCATCGCGCAGTCAGGCGAGGCAAATGGTAGGGCATGGCCATCTGACCGTGAACGGAAGGAGAGTTGATATTCCTTCGTATCGCGTTGAGGTGGGCGATGTGATCGCGATCCGCGCGGGCTCCGCTTCCAAGAAGATTTTCCAAGACATCAAAACCGTGCTGAAGAAATACGAACCGCCGCAGTGGCTTGCGATCGACAAAGAGGCGCTCAAAGGCGAAATGAAACGGGTACCGGAAATGGATGAACTCGATGTGCCGTTCAAACTGCAGCTGATCACTGAATTTTATTCACGCTAATACTATTAACGAACTTCGGTAAGGGAGTATCCTTCCTGCCTGGTTTTTGGAAAACATGCCAATTACATTGCCAGAAAAACCTCATGTGGTGACGAAAGACGGTTTTAAAGCCGTTATTGAAATCGCAGGACTCTATCCTGGGTACGGGATGACCTTGGGCAACGCTTTGCGGCGCGTGCTTCTTTCTTCTCTTGAAGGTGCGGCGGCGACCGTCGTGAAGATTAAAGGAGTATCGCATGAGTTTTCCACGGTTCCGGGCGTGATGGAAGACGTGGTGCAGTTATTGTTGAATATCAAGCGCCTGCGGTTCATCAAGTACACTAACGAACCGGAAGTAGTTTCTATCAACGTGCACGGAGAGCGCGAAGTGACGGCCGCAGACATCAAAGGGTCAAGCCAGATCAAAGTAGTGGACCCTTCCGCGCACATCGCGACGCTGACCGACAAGAAGTCGACATTTGAAGTCGAGCTGACGATCGAAAAGGGTTTCGGGTATGTGCCGGTGGAAGAGAAGAAAAAAGAGAAAACAGAGATCGGGACAGTAGCGCTTGATGCGATCTTTACGCCTATCCGCAAGATCAATTACGAAGTGGAAAATATGCGCGTCGGCGAGCGCACGGATTACGATCGATTGCGGTTTGTCATTGAAACCGACGGCACGATCGACCCGGAAGAAGCGTTTATGAAGGGCGCACGCATTCTCGTCGATCAATTCTCAAAATTGGTATCGTTTCATGAAGGGGCTGCGCACACGGAGACAACAGAGGCGGGCACATCAGATGTTTCTGAAGCAGTGAGCGGTCTTGCGGATCTTGCCCTTCCCGCACGCGTTGCGCATGCGCTTGAAAACGCAGGTATTGCTACCATTGCTGATCTTGCCGAAAAAACTGAAGCACAATTGCTCGAGCTCGAAGGTATGGGAGCGAAAGCGGTTACTGATATTAAAAAAGCGCTTAAGAAATCCGGTTCGGGTTTGAAGGAATAGTACGGTATGAAACATTTAAACAAGGTCAGAAAATTCCATAGAGAAGCAGACCAGCGCCGCGCGCTGTTAAAAGCGCTTATCACCGCGCTGATCACCAACGGTAAGATCAAGACCACGGAAGCAAAGGCGAAAGAGCTGCGCCCGCGGATCGAAAAAATGGTCTCCAAAGCAAAGGTGAAAGATATCAACACGATCCGTCTTATCCGCAGAACGCTCGCAGAGAGCGTTACGAAGAAATTATTTGACGAAGTAGCGCCAAAATACAAAGAACGAGCAGGGGGATATACGCGCATTGTAAAGCTTGGCCAGCGAAAATCAGACGGGTCAAAGATGGCGCAGATAGAATTTGTATAATAGAGACATATGGAAAGAAAAACGCACACAATTGATGCATCAGGAAAATCGCTCGGCCGACTCGCGTCTGCGGTCGCGGTGTTGTTGCGCGGCAAGCATAAAGCAACATTCGAACGGCATATCGATGCCGGCGACAGCGTGACCGTGTACAACCTCGACGCAGTAAAGATCACCGGAACAAAACGAGAGCAAAAAGAATTTTTTTATCATACTGGCCATCCGGAAGGGCTCAAAAGATCGGTGCTTGGAGAAGTGATGGAAAAAAATCCGGGAGAAGCGTTTCGCTTGGCGGTGTACGGGATGCTTCCAAAAAATAAATTGCGAGCGCTTATGATCAAGCGGCTTAGTATGCATCGAGGGCAACTTAAATAAATGACTATGAGCACACCTGCAGTAAAAACAACGGTGAAACGTACGCCAAAAGCAAAAAAAGTGGAGGAAGCCGAGATCATCCCGGTTGCGGAGAAAACCGCGGAAGAAATCGTTGCGGATATTGATTTCGCGAAAATGATGGAGGATAAGGATACGAAGCCGGGAAGGTACTACGAAGCGGTAGGACGGCGAAAAACGGCAACCGCTCGCGTACGATTATTCACGCGGGGAAGCGGTGTCACGGTAAATACAAAGGACTATAAGGATTATTTCTCGCATGCTGATCTCCAGCGCATCGTGGACGCGCCTTTGCGGAAGATGAAGATCGCAGAACGGTTTATGGTGAGCGCGATAACCAACGGTGGCGGTATCCATGCGCAAGCGGAAGCGGTGCGGCACGGTATTGCGCGAGCACTTGTTGCGTTCAATGCTGATTTTCAGAAGCGATTAAAACGATCGGGATATCTTAAACGCGATTCACGCCAAAAGGAGCGCAAGAAATTCGGTTTGAAGAAGGCGCGCAAGGCACCACGCTGGTCAAAACGCTAGACTTATGTGCAACAAAACCCCTGCTCTCGCAGGGGTTTTGTTTTGACAAACACACTGTAATTATTTACTATATCCATACGGCACCGTCGCAGAATACGCGTTGTTCTGTGGACCAAGTTGCAGCTCCGATGCGTATTCGAAAAAGAAAACACCGGCGGTGCCGCGCGGAAAAAAATGCCCCTAGAGAAATTCTCTAGGGGCTCGCTGTTTATTGAGAGGTTATTGATTGCTCTTTAACAGGGATACTTTTTTGAGCTCGGTACCGTCAAGGAAATAGAGGTGGTCGTCATAACTGCTGTAGACCATTTTAAGCGCTTGTGCGGCATCAGCGATATCATACACGTTGCGATGATCCCGCCCGTCGAGCTCGATGAATTGTATCTTTTTTTCCGCGGTGAACAAAAGGTGCTCGTTGTCATACGAGAACCATGCAATGCCCGTGATAGGGCGCGAGAGCCGCGTAATAAGCTCGGTGTCACCGACCTTCCTCTTTGGCTGAATGAGTACGTCTTTCAGATAATACACGTATATTTCATTTTTATTGTGCCACGCGAGTTTTTTATTATCGTCTGAAAATACGGCAGTGATGGTGTTGTCGGCGATATGCTTGAACGCAAGTTGATCGCCGTCATACAGATACAGCGCCGCATCAGAATCGATGATGGCAATATGCCCGGCGGTAGAACGGATGATGCGGGAATTTGCATCGAAATTTTCTAGCGGGGTCTCAATGATCTGATCGGTTTTGCCTGATACCATATCCTTTTCATAGAGAATGGTGGGCGCGGTGGTCGCGTAGACGACCTTATTTTCAAACAGCTCGAAATTAACGATATTGTTTGCCAGAACTGCCTTTTCGTGCGGTGAGCGCAGGTCGACCGCATACAGCGTATTAGTGGTTGAAAGCGCGATTATTTTCGGCTCTCCTTTGCTATATTGGCGTATTTTGACGTAGCGCTCGACCTCGTCTTCTGTTATCTCTATCCGTTCCCGCGATGCAATGCTGAAAAGATATTTTAGGTTCTTGTTTTTTTGCAGGCCCTCCACGACAAGATAATTTTCATCCGCGCCAAAGCGCACTTTTCCGATCCGCTCTCCCTCCTCTGCAGCCAGCGGAATGATCTTGGGTGACGCGACATCAAGGATCGCCATCCCGTTTTCTTTTATATAGGCGATCGCCGCGTTCGAGTCAGACATGATCATATCATTAATGCCTGTATCAATGGTCTGCACTTTGCGTTCCTTCGGAATAAGGAAGATATTGCGCGCTTCAGTGACGAGCTGTGGGTCAACTTTTAATTTTTTATTCCACGGGAGGTATCCTCCTTTTCCGATTGCTACCGTGTAATCAGCAGGAAGCAGGCGGGAAATGAGTTTTCCCTGCGTGAGCGGCAGTGCGCTTGTTGTTGTGATCAGCTTGTCGTTGATATGGACGAGTACGCCCTTGGGGGTCGTGGCGATAAAAATACCCCCTGTTTTTACCAGAGAGAGCGGTTTGAGGTTTAGAGCGTATCCTTGCGAGTATGCGATCACTGCGGGCGACGCAATAAGAAATACGGCAAACAAACAATAAAAATAAAACTTCCTTCGCACTAAGGTCATTGCATAATAATACCACACGGCACAAGAAGCGAAAGAGCGCTTAAGCGCACCGGGGGGTGTTGTGCGCGGAATCAGCCATGTGGTATACTCAATGGCATGGAAAAGAAAATTTTTGTTACCAGGAGGATCCCCGAACGAGGGATCGAATTGTTAAAAAGTAAGGGGTACGCGGTCGAGGTGAGCGAAAAGGACGGTGTCCTCACGAAAGAGGAACTCATAGAACGTCTCAAAGCGGGCGCGTATGACGGCGTGCTGTGTTTGTTGACCGACAAGATCGATGAAGACGTGTTTGCCGCCGCAGGCACCCAGTGTAAAATATTTGCCAATTATGCGGTCGGCTTTGATAATATCGATCTTGAAGCGATGAGGCGCCACAACATGATCGTCACGAACACCCCCGGCGTACTGACCGAAACCGTCGCGGAACATACGTTTGCCCTCATGCTTGCAATAGCCCATCGCATTCCCGAAGGAGATGCGTTTATGAAGGCGGGAAAATACCATGGGTGGGCGCCCATGTTGCTGCTCGGCACTGACCTTTCCGGGAAGACGCTTGGCGTTGTTGGGCTTGGGCGGATCGGATCGCTCGTCGCGCATCATGCGGTAAAGGGGTTCGGGATGAAAATAATGTATTACGATCCTAAGCCGAATGCCGAATTTGAAAAAGAATACGGCGCGACATTCGTTGACCTTGAAACCTTATTGAAAGAATCCGATTTCGTTTCTATCCATGTGCCGCTTTTACCGGCCACGAAACATCTTATTGGCGAGCCGCAACTGAGGATGATGAAAAAGAGCGCTTACATCGTGAATACTTCCCGCGGACCGATTATAGACGAGAAAGCCCTTGTTACCGCATTAAATGAAAACTGGATCAGGGGAGCTGCGCTGGATGTTTTTGAGCATGAACCGGACGAGCCAGTGGTCGCTCACGGTCTTTCTGGCTTGCAGAACGCCGTGCTTACACCGCATACCGCTTCTGCTACGGAAGAAACACGCTCAAAAATGGGTGAACTTGCGGCGCAGAACATCATCGAAGCGCTTGAAGGGAGAACACCTCCAAACCAGATAGCATAGCCTTCTCACGGGGGTTGATTTCCTTTTACACCTATGGTACGATAGTACACCGTTAGGGTTTTTTAGAAATATATGATGAAAATCAAAGCACAACCAAGAAATGAAGCGGATAACGTAGGCCTGATCAGGAAAGCCGGCGGCGTTCCCGCGGTAGTATACGGGCATAAAATAAAGAACGTGAGCCTTACTGTTGATAGCAAGGCGTTTGGGAGTTTATACAAGGCCGCAGGGGAGACCACGGTGCTCGATCTGCATATCGATGGCGAAAACGCCGAACGAAGCGTACTGATACACGATGTTGCGGTTGATCCGGTGCGGAGCCACGTCATCCATGTCGATTTTTATGAAGTGAAGAAAGGCGAGAAGATCAAGGCACATATTCCGCTGGTATTTTCTGGTGAGTCGGCTGCGGTAAAATCAGAAGGCGGCGTGTTGGTAAAAAATATATATAAAGTTGAGATCGAGGCGTTGCCCAAAGACCTCCCGCACGAAATTATCGTTGATATTTCCAAGCTCGTGAATTTCAGCGACGTTATAACGGTCGCAGATCTGCAGGTTTCTGCGGGCGTGAAAGTATTTTCCGATCCGAAAGAAGTCATCGCAAAGGTTATGGCGCCGCGCACCACCGAGGAGCTTGAATCGCTTGAAAAAGTAGCCGAAATGAAAGTGGATGAAGTGAAGGTGGAAACGGAAGAAAAGAAAAAAGAGCGTGACGCGGAAAAACTCGTAGAGAAAGAAGGAGAAAAATAATCTCTGAGGAAGCAGCGAACACTATGTTTCCTTTGCCGCAAATTACAAATATATTGAAGATGATACCAAGAGCTCCACGAGCGCGACTATGCGTGGGGCTTTTGTTTATGATGAGTATGTGTGTGTACGCAAGCGCCGCACCTGCGCGCGCGCAAGAAAGCGCGACGGAAAGCGAAAAAGCACAACTCCAAAGCCAGCTGAAAGAAGTGCAGGAGCAGATCGAGCACTATCAGCAGAGCATCGAGGATGCGCGCAGTGCGCAGAAATCATTGAAAAGCGAGATCACTGCGCTTGATGCAGCGGCGCAAAAACAAAAACTGCAGCTCAAAGAGATTGATCTTATTTTACAGGACGTCGAGAGCGACCTGCAAGGCAAGACGCATGAGATTGGCTCGCTTGAGGGACGCCTGAAGGAAAAGCGGTTACTACTCCAACTTTCCTTAAAACAGTTGCAGGAATACGATAGCGTCAATTGGGTCGGCGTTCTTTTTTCCGGCGAAAGTTTATCGGACTTTTTTAATCAGGTGCGCTATGTGAAAAATATTCAGGCCGATATCAATGATTTCATCGCGAACATCGATGACATTCGTAATGATCTTGAACAAGAAAAGACGGACCTTGAAGATAAAAAGGCGGATATCGCGCGCCTCAAGAGTTTGAACAGTTTGCAAAAAACATCGCTCGAACAGAAGCAGAAAGAAAAAAGCACCCTGCTTGAAAAAACAAAAGGACAGGAAAAACTGTATAACGACAGCATAAAAAGATCAAAAAAGGATATTACGCTTATCCGCCAACAGCTGTATACACTCCAAAGCGTAGGCGTGTCGATGTCGTTTGAAGAAGCATTGGCAAAAACAGAATTCGCGGGACAAAAGACCGGCATTCGCCCGGCATTCCTCCTTGCGATATTCCAGGTGGAATCAAGGCTCGGCACATATCTTGGCGGCGGTTCATGGCGGGTGGATATGAAACCCAAGGAACGTCCGCTGTTTTTACAGATCACGAGCGCCTTAGGGCTAGACCCCGATTCGATGCCTGTCTCAAAACGACCATCATACGGATGGGGCGGCGCCATGGGTGCGGCGCAGTTCATTCCTTCTACGTGGCTTGCGTATGCAGATCAGATCGCGAGTTTGACGGGGCATAACCCCGCGTCGCCCTGGGATATCGAAGATGCGTTCGTTGCGTCAGCATTGAAGCTGGTAGGGAATGGCGCGGGAACTCATGCGTATAAAGACGAGCATAAAGCCGCCGCGATGTATCTTGCCGGCGGGAATTACAAGAAAAAAGTGGCGCAGGCGTATGCGAACAATGTAATGGATTGGGCTGATTATTATCAAAACCAAGTCGACGTACTCTCGGGTGTGAGCGTGAAGAACGGCTCACTCACTAACTAACGCGCGCGCGACATCGTCGAGCATTGTGCTGATGTCGCCGTCCATGATGCCTTCAAGATTGTGCCAGCTTAATTTGGCGCGATGATCGGTAACCCTGTCTTGCGGGAAATTATACGTGCGTATTTTCTCTGAACGATCGGCGGTGCCGATCTGATCTTTGCGCAGTTTACCACGCTCCTCTTGTTCCTTTTCTCTTTGCGCCTGCGATATCTTTGCCTGCAATATCTGCATCGCTTTTTGCTTGTTTCGTGCTTGGGAGCGTTCCGCCTGTGAAGCGACGACAAATCCTGTCGGAATATGAATGAGACGCACTGCGGTTTCCACTTTATTGACGTTTTGCCCGCCCGCTCCGCCTGCGCGGTAGGTTTCCATTCTGATATCCGAAGGATTAATAGTGACATCGCTTTCCTCCGCCTGCGGAAGCACGGCGACAGAGATCGTTGACGTATGGATGCGCCCCTGCTTTTCAGTGTCAGGGATGCGCTGGACGCGGTGCACGCCGCTTTCGTGGCGCATGTCGTTGTATACGCCCTTTCCTGTCATTTCAAATACGATCTCTTTAAAGCCCCCGAGCGATGTTTGATTTGAATCGACAAGTGCGAAATCCCAACCCTTTCGCTGGGCATAGCGCATATACATACGGTAGAGCGCGCCGGCAAACAGCGCCGCTTCATCGCCTCCCGCTCCCGCGCGGATCTCGATGATCGCGCTTTTGTATTTTGTATATATATTAGGAGAGAGCAGTTCCTGAAGCTCTTTTTCCGTTTTCTCTTTCTGTGCGCGCAAGGAAACAAGCTCTTCGTTCGCGAGCTCCGTAAGTGCGGCGTCTTCTCCCGAGCCCGCCAGCTCCTCGTTGTTGCGTATCTCGCCCTCGATCTTGCGCACTCGCGCGTACAGCGTGAGTATTTCTTCAAGCTCTGCGTAGCGGCGCGCGCGTATGGTGCGTTCTTTTAAATCAAAAACAGCTTCGCTGCTGGCGAGCTGTTCTGCAAGGTCGTGGTGCTCTGCGGTAAGCGCCTCGATTTTCTTTTCATCGATCACTTTTTTGCGGGTTTCTTGGGGGTGGCGTTTGCGACCTTCCGTTTGAACTTCTCAACGCGGCCGGTAGCATCTACGAGTTTTTCTTTGCCGGTGTAAAACGGATGGCAGGCATTGCAAATTTCCACCTCGATCTTTTTCATCGATGCTCCGGTGGTGAATGCATTGCCGCATACACACGCGACTTCCGCTGCAAAATATGGCGGGTGAATATCTTTTTTCATACGCTGGTTATTCTATATGAATCCGCCCGGTTTGTAAAGGAGCAAAAGGCATGCGGCTTTCTGTTTGCGCGAGATGGAAATTTATGGTAAAATTGCCGTATTATATATAAATAATACGCATAAAAATATGAACACTGTTTTTCTCATTATTGCGGTATTGGTCGTGGCTGGGGTGGTATTTAAGGTCATTTCGCTTAAAGTAGCGGTGCTTGCCGTTGCGGGCGCGCTCGTAGCGTGGGGCATCGCCACCTACAACCAATTTGTTCAGCTTTCAAACAGGGTTGCCGAAGCGTGGTCTGATATCGAAGTACAGATGAAGCGCCGGTACAATCTCATTCCGAATTTGGTAGAAACAGTAAAAGGATATGCCGCACATGAAAAAGATGTGTTTGAAAGCGTCACGCAGGCGCGCGCGGCGGCCATGGGCGCGACAAGTATGGCAGATCATGCGAAGTCAGAGAACATGCTCACCAATACACTGAAGTCGTTGTTTGCGGTTGCAGAAGCATATCCGCAACTCCGGGCAAACGAGAATTTCCTTGAGCTTCAGCGTGAGCTTACTGACACTGAAGACAAGATCCAAGCATCACGCCGATTTTATAACGGCAATGTCCGCGACTACAATACACTCCGCGAATCATTCCCATCAAATATGATCGCCAATGCGTTTAAATACGCGAAGAAAGAATTCTTCGAGCTGGAAGAAGAGGCGGCTCGCACTCCCGTGCAAGTGAAATTTTAGTTAGTTCTCTATGAGCACGATCTATACGCACCGCTCATCTAACGTACGAAAAACGTGGCTCTTCATGTCCGCGTTTTTTGTGTTTATTATTCTCGTTGGGTGGGTATACGCGCAGGCGATGCAAACACCAAGCGTGGTATATATCGCCGTCGCATTCGCGCTTATTATGAATGTGGCAAGTTATTGGTATTCCGATAAACTCGTACTGATGATGACACACGCCAAAGAAGTGCAAAAGCGAGATGCGCCGGAGCTGTATCGTATCGTTGAAAACCTGGCAATCACAGCCGGTTTGCCAACACCAAAGGTATATATCATCAACGAGCCGGCACCCAATGCATTCGCTACCGGCAGAGATGAAAAACACGCGGTGGTGGCGGTAACGGCGGGCTTGCTTGAGCGGTTGGAAAAAACGGAGCTTGAAGCGGTGCTTGCGCATGAGCTTTCTCATATCGGCAACAAGGATATGCTCGTATCGACCATTGCGGTGGTGCTCGTGGGGTTTGTGGCATTGCTTTCTGATTTCTTTCTTCGCTGGACCATATTTGGAGGCAGTAGAAGGCGTGATGATAGGGGAGATGGGCGCATGCAAATGATTTTACTCGTCGTTGGCATTACGCTTGCCATACTTGCACCGCTTATCGCAACATTATTACGCCTCGCGGTTTCACGAAGCCGTGAGTTTCTTGCTGATGCATCAGGAGCGATGCTGACGCGTCACCCTGAAGCGCTTGCAACTGCGCTTGAAAAGATCGCGAGTGACCCAAACCAGCTTCGCACTGCAAACCACGCAACTGCCCATTTGTTTATCGCCAATCCATTTAAGAATAAAGGGAAAAATGGGTTTCTTACCAAGTTATTTATGACGCACCCTCCTATGGAGGAGCGAACGCGCGCCTTACGGGAGATGAACATATAATTACTATGGAGCACATAGAGCACCATTTTGAGGAAACGCCTCGCGAGCACGTATTGCATGAAAGATTTGACGCGATACGTTCCGATCCGCATTTAGAAGGTGTCGCGTGGGACGAGCTAGAGACGAAAGACATCGGGTTGCTCGATAAGCTTTCACAGGGTACGCTCACGGAAGGTGATATTGACAGACGAAGAGAAGAGTTAGAAGGAGAGGGAAGAGAGGGCGGAGAAGACTCAAGCGCTGATTTTGTGGCGATGCTTTCAAATAAATTGCTTGCACAAAAATACTTCGAGAATCATAAAGCAGGGAATGCCTAAATATACATTGAGGTTCGCATAGAGGCCTAGTTGCGTATTCCTATTTTGACAAAGCGGAGGCGTCGCATAGTGGCCTAGTGCACTGTCTTGGAAAGACAGCATACCGCAAGGTATCAGAGGTTCAAATCCTCTCGCCTCCGCTTTGTCTGAATAGAAAGAAAATATTGAGTGAAGGCGGGTATACCTTAACCGGTATCGTGAGTTCGAATCTTCCCGATTTGTCTGAAGCGAAGCGAAGTCACAAACAGCAATTCCGCTGAAAGCGGGGCCTCACCCTCCGCAGATTGAACGCAGTGTTATGTAACAACCTATGCAAAATTGGTGATTGAGGTAAGATAAAAATATGTTTAAGGAAATAATTGGATGGGATATTTATGAAATCAAAACGAAAGAAACCCCCATTAATGGGGTTATGCTTCGTGGAAGAATTAGAAAGTTATGTTTAGAAGCAGGTAGAAATGTGTTAGCAGAAAATACACAAGATATTGAAAAATCCGTACGATTTGCAATTCCCAACAAAGAAGACCCTACTGAGATAAAAAACTATATACACAAAATTCTACCTGATGCTATTATAAAATTGACATCAGAAAACACTTTTAATCCCGTCTTGTCCAAACTTAAAGTAAATAGTGAAGATAGGTATTTATTATGATTGGGCTCAAAAGAGGAACGGTAAAACTTGTGCCATATAATCCGAAATGGCCGGAGCTTTTTGAGCAGGAGAAGAAACTTCTCAAAAATACATTCGGCGATATGATTATCGCCATTACAGAATAGGGACGGGGACAAAATAATGGGGGCAGGAGGGGGTAAATTAAACAGAACAAAAGTTTAAAGGATTATGGACCACAAAGGCACTTTTTATTTTCTGATGCGCCTTGCTATAAGAAAACAAAGTCGTTAAAATAATAGTATGAAAAATGATCTAAAAGTTTTTTGGGCGGGAGGATTCTTTTATAATCCGAAGACGAATTCGGTCTTTTTGCATAGAAGAGACGGTAATACAAAATTCGATCCAAACATGGTATCTTTCTTTGGAGGGTCAAGCGAAAAGGACGAAAAACCAGAAGATTGCTTCAAAAGAGAATTGTTTGAAGAAACGGGGTTAAAAATAGAAACCGATGAGATAATCCCCCTCGATGACTATCTAAATAAAGAGGATAATATTTACCATTATACTTTTTATATTATTAGTGATGTCAGTAAAGAGAACTTAGTACTCGGCGAAGGGGCTGGCTTTGATTGGTTTGATCTAGACACAGTTTTTAATGAGAAAATTACTAAAGCATTTGAAAGAGATCTGCGAAAATTTTTAAAAAGATTAAAACAACCTACCTGCCGGCAGATTTCTAGCCCTTCCCTGAACAGCTCAGCCAGTTGAGCTAGGTGATTCTGTTGAAGAAAAGGGAAATATGGATGTTGAGATGACGATTGATGTAATCCACCATATGAAAAAATATAACACGGCAATATTTTTTACAGGCGACTCTGATTTTTTGGCCCTAGTAACTTATGTGAGAAATGGAGGGAAAAAGGTATATATTTTTTCTTCAAAAAACAATATCTCGCAAGAGCTACGGACGGGCGCAGACGGATATTTTGATGTACTTTATTTAGTGGAAGACATTTGGGGTCGAGAATTAAAACATAGGGGAAGTGCTTCATAAAAAAAAGCAACCCTCCTCGCGGAGGGTTGCCCTTGGATGTAATACCCTATTAGTTTATGGAAAACCAATAGACATATATAATATATACAAATCTGTGATATAAAGCAATAGCCTTACTGATAGCAAAATATGGAAAAGGGAAAAGGTGTCAGGTGCTTTTTCCTCTCGCCTCCGAGAGCCCTACACCACCGCCTTTATGGCGGTGGTGTTTTAGGGTATGATGATTAAGAATGCAAAGGGAAAAAGTTAAAGAAACCGCAATCCTATCTTCAAAGGTTGAACGAGGCGAGCGGAAAATCGAAGCTATCGAGTTAGGAGATTTTGCGAAGATTTATAATAAAGACATTAACTATTTTATTAAATAAATTTATGGAGGAAGATAAATTTGGAATAGAAAAAGCAAAAGGTGATGTAAAGAGAGGAATTAAAAGAGGCCTTCTTTATTTTGTACCTTTTGGATATCTATTATTTAGTCATAAAATCGAAGCAACCACTCCTAAGCAAAACTTTTTACCAAATAAGGGAGATATAATCCGATTTGGTATTGCAGTTTTGTTTTGTATTATTATAGGAATAATAATTTATTTAAAGTCATAAATTTATATGGTCAATTCTTTTTTATTATTGTAGGGCTTATCTGTTTATTTACTCCAGTTAAAATTTCTTCAAAAAGAATTTTTTGGATTTAGTTGGTGGATTAGGTTATTTTTTCCAGACTTTTTAATGTGCCAAATGCTGGAAAAAGGTGTCAGATGCCTTTTTCTACTCTCTTCACCAACCACACACCACCGCCTTTATGGCGGTTTTGTTTTAGGGTATGATTAAGAGGTGTCTGTAAAAAAGGTACCTGCCACCTTTTCCTCGGATTTTCGTCAAAAAAAGTTCGGATTTTGTCCAAAAGGCACCGCTTTGTGTGAGAGAAAGCGGGTAGGGGAGAAATCCTCTCGAGAGTTCGAATCTCACCGCCAGTTAGGAAATGAAGTTGTCATATATCACCCCCATAACTTTTTTATAATGACTATGGACAGAAAATTCATAAAAATTCTGGTACTAATCATCCTGATTATCCTCCTACTTTTAATTGGGCTGAAAGTTTATAACAACCAAAAATCCGACGAATGGTCTTTGCAAATTTCCAATAAAATGTTTTCTGGGCCAAGGGCAAAGAGGGTCCCGATTAAAAATGCTTCTTTGGCCGCGCCTGCC